>NZ_JFWX01000040.1:0-40027 GCF_000588095.1 Acinetobacter sp. 1130196
ATATTAATAATGTTTATTCTAAAAAATTACTTATATTAAAAATCAGCAATTTATTCAAATTTTAAATTTACAGTTAAATATAGGGTAACACCCCTACCCTACACATTTAAAATCTACATGTTTTAATAAACCTATCTGAAGCTCTCAGATAAAACACATCGTCATAATTGATATGAGGTATTAAAAAATGAGCACTACTAATAATCAAGCAAATCAACGTAATAATCAGCAGCAACAACAGCAAAATGACAACCGTAATCAACAGCAACACGGTAACCAACAGCAAAACGATCAACAGCAACAAAATAATCAGCAGCAACAGCAAAATGATAACCGCGGCCAACAACAAGGATCTAACCAAAAAGATTCTGGCCAACAAAACTCAAATAACAACCAACAACGCTAATCGTTTTTAGTTGTTCTTTGATGCGGTCAATCATTTAGGAAGGTGAAAGCACCTTCCTAAATCAAAATATAAACATAAAATTCAATAAAATATGAGGGAATTCTGATGACAGATCAAAATACAGATCATGCTCAACTGGTAGCTGGCGATCATAACTATTCTGACTCTCGCTGGCGTGAAAGCTATCTTACTCGTCCTTATTATCAAGAAGCGCAATTAACTACACCAGATCTAGATTATGATCGTGATTTTTCTGCAGCTTATGAACTTGGTCATCGGGCTCGTTCTGAATCTAAAGAAGGAACTCAGTTTGAAGATATGGAAGGTAGCTTAAAGCAAAAATGGGAAGAGCTAAAAGCCGAGTCCCGCCTTAAATGGGAACACGCTAAACAAGCGATTAAAGATGCATGGGATGATATGTAACATTCTCAACTGGTCCAAAGCTATAAGCTTATTTCCTATTGGCCCTGGGAAATAGGCTTTTTTATTGTTTTAAAAATATGGTGGCATATTAAAATTATGATTAAGGTACTGATTTGCTAAATTTGGATCATCAAAAACTTCTTTCTTAAATTGTACGCTCACGGTTGTAGTGAGTACATGAGTCGGCTTAATAGTCACTTCCACTACATATTTATTTTGCTCGTGCTTAGCTTTTACGCCATAAATTTCAGAATCATTAATGCAAGTTCCATCTGTAAAATATACAAACATACGTACTACCTTAAATATCACTAAACATAAAGGTCCTATCAAACATAAAGCCTGACTCAGTTAATCTGGTCAGGCTTTCCTCAAAATCAACTTTGATTTTTTTTAAAATATTCAATTATTTCTTCCCCATTATTTACAGGCTTTTTCTGCGAGGGGTAAGTTTCTTCGTAGGCATAGGCGGGGAAAGTAATTTTAGCTCGAATTGGGGGGAATTTCTCTTTGCCCCCTGTGGTAATTCGCTCAATAAAACCAGCCAGCCAAAGTACAAATTCTTGAGTATTCTTACTTTTAGGAATAAGACTTAAATCCAATTTAATTTTTGACTCTTGCAAGGGCTTTATGAGTATTTCGGCAAAATCAATATAATTATATAAAAGCTTTAACTTTGTCCCCTTTATTTCTTGTCTGAGTTCGATCATCAAGTTGTTAAGATCTTCCATTGGATCATCTGTAAAACCTTTTTTTTCTTTAACATTTTGATATATTTTCTCAGCTATTTTTAAATATTGGGGCATATCCTTACCTTTATAGTTCATTATTACTAAAATGAATTTTGGATGAATATAAGTAAGCTATTGTGTTTGTTTTATTAACTTTTTGAAAAGATATATTCATTTTACAACAATTCAGTAACATTAAAAATTCCAGTCATTTAAACAACATAAATTATTGATTTATATTTTATTTTAAAATATTTGATTACTTGTTAAGTTATATTCTTTAGATAAAATAACGATAAAAAAAGCCCACTTATAAAGTAGGCTTTTTTAGTAAAAACTAATTTATTACGAGTTTTTATTCATATCATGAGAGGTCGCTGGATCACTTGCTCCATGCATGCCATCATTTCTTGAATTACGGTCTTGGCAAGCACTCATGCCCATAGCAATTGCCAGCACCATACTTACTGCACAAAATATTCTTACCATTTAAATCACCTTTATAAATATTAAAATGTAGGTTTATGAATAACATTATCTTATGTTGGCCTACCGCAGTGGTTCTCTTAACTTTTGTAGATTATGCAAGCTTTTGTAAAAACCCAAAAATATGATTAATAAAATTACATTTCTTGCAATTGAAATTTTGGTTATTTTTTGGCATGCAGTGTTTATACTACATCGTCTAGGTTATAAAAATCGAATTATTAAATAGTTTAGCCAAACGATACATCTAATTAATGACATTGACATACTATACAAATAAACAATTAATAAATATTTGATATATAAGATTAAAAAGCAACTCCAAAGGTGAAATAAAAAACAGTTATATACACATTATATTTTTTAATTTTTCTATTTTCTAAATAAAAACAGGCAAATATTTATATCAAATTATATAAATCAATCTTTTATTTTTGCAATTGACCCACCCCAATGCTCAGCTTATGATGCTCGCGCTGACCAATTTTGTCAGTCGGTTTTAGCAGACCGTCTACCTAAGTGCACTAAAAAACACGTTTTTTGGTGTGATGCCCCTCGTGCCTTTGATGGAGGAACGAGAGTGGGACACCTTCGGGTGTGCTGGTTTCTTAGGTATCAGTCTGCTAACCCTCTTTCGTTTCGCCACCATAATGATTAGCAATGAGTGGGCATAACTTCTTTTAATCAAGGAGTCACTCATGACTATTCTATATTTTTTACGTACTTTTATTGATTTTACTTACATTCGGCATTTTTTATTTGTTCAAGCATTTTTAGAGATCGTACCCATTTCTCAAAAATAAAAACTTTCTATAGAGTTCAAAAATCGTTTACTTAAATCTTTTTTCTACCCTTTTTATATAAGTTTGGGTTAAAAGTTTTAAGTATTCAAATACCACATAAAGATTAGAACTTCTATCAACATCACTTAACGATAACAACAACCCATGCAGAGTAACAACAATGTTTTTTCTCTATCGTTTTGTTTTGGTGAGCCTTGTTACACTCAGTGTTTTAAATCTGATGGGCTGCAGACCCATGAGTAAAAATGAATTTAATACACGTTGTGTTGGGGCGGGACATGACCTTTCACAGTGTAATTGTATCTATAGCTCGTTAGAGCAGCACTATTCACCACAATTTGTAGAAAGCTTACCAAAAGTGAGCTTGCAGAATATTGATACTAAAATGAATTTTGTAGAAACAATGAATAAAACTATGCAACAGTGCCAATTTAGTGCAAGGAAACAATGAGTTACTGTATAGGAGCATGCTCTACCAAAAAATCTAAAAATGCGCGAACACGATTTGGAACATATTTATCATGACCAATCCAGACAGCATGGAATTCTTCACAAGCATGAATATTCCAGTCTTCAAGAATCTTGATGAGTTGCTTTTGCTGTATTGCTTTTTGAATTTGAAATTCATTCAGCTGAGCAATACCAACACCTGACACTGCTAACTGTAAAATTGCTTCACCCTGATTTACTTTTAAAACTCTAGATGGCGTTAAGTTAATTTCCTGAGTTGCTTTTTTGAATAACCAGGTTTTGTTCTGGCGTTGATAACTTACATCTAAAAGCCGATGTGCATGTAGCTCATCCGGATGTTTGGGACAACCATACTTTTCAATATATGTAGGTGAACATACATAATATTTATGTGTACTCCCGAGTGAGCGAGCTACCAAATTGGAGCTTTTCAAAGGTCCTGTTCGAATCGCAACATCAATTCTTTGTTCAACTAAATTAATTACTTCATCACTCAAATGAGCTTCTAATTCAATTTCCGGATAGCGTTGATTAAACAAACTAATGCAAGGCAATAAAAAGTGAGTCCAATATGAAAAGCTGGTATGGATCCTAATTCGTCCTTGCGGTTTATGGTGAGCAGTAACAGATTGTTCAAGTTCATCTAAATTATTGAGTATTTGAAGGCCTTGCTCATAAAACTGACACCCTTCACTGGTAAGCTGAAACTGACGTGTTGAACGGTTCAATAGTCTGATGCCAAGTCTTTTTTCCAACCGAGAAATTAACTTACTGACTGCAGACGGCGTCATATCACATGCCCTTGCTACGGCTGAAAAACTTCCAAGCTCGACCACTCGAATAAAAATTGCCAACTCGCCAGATCGATTAATATCAAAATAAGACATAACAAAATTTATTTATGAATTGTATTCACAAATCTTATTCCGCTTAGCCCGCTATAACAAGCCAGCAATTTATTTAAAGATACCTTTAATTTGTTTTAAAGAGTTCACGAGATGAAACTTTCTCAAGCCACCGTATTTTCTTTGGTTTTATTTACAAGCTTTACACGAGCAGAAGTATCAAATAACCAATGGATCACGACTTGGTCTGCTAGCCCTCAAAAAGTCTGGAATAAAGATTTCGTTTTTCCGACACTCATTCCAGAGCAAATATCCAACCAAACAATTAGGCAGGTAAGCCAAATTAGTTTAGGTGGTGAAGCTGTTCGGCTTGTTTTTACCAATCAATATGGCGAGCAACCGCTTTATATTGATCAAACAACGATTGGTTTAGCGAACGCAGTAACTCCAAAATCTAAGAGCACCTATTCCGTTTATTTTTCTGGTCAACTTAAAGCAAAAATTTTACCTGGCAAACAACTGGTGAGTGATCCAATCAAGTTAGCTGTTCCCGATCATGCTCAATTGGTGGTGAATAGCTTTATTCAAAAGCCTACAACGTTTAAAACATTTCATTGGGATGCCAAACAAACCAGTTGGCTCATTAGTGGAAATCAGACAACAAATTTAAATGCGCCTACGAATGCAAAAACTACAACAGCACGATTATTACTGTCTGCAATCGAGGTAAAACCTAAACAGAAAGCTCGGGTGGTTGCTGTTATTGGAGACTCAATTACCGATGGAGCGACTGCAACCTTAGATGCGAATACGAGATGGACCGATTTTTTGGCTAAGCGTTTATCTCCCCATCAAGTAGCGGTAATTAATAGCGGAATTTCAGGAAATCGACTGCTTACCGATGGTATGGGCGATAGTGTTTTAAAACGTTTAAACAATGAAATATTTCAATATACAGATGTTAAAACTTTAATCGTTTTAATTGGTATAAATGATATTTCATGGCCCGGCACAGCGTTTGCTCCTAAACAGCAAATACCTTCTTTTGAAGCCTTAACTAAAGGTTATCAGCGTGTTGTAAATGAAGCTCACAAGCAAGGTATTCAGGTGATTGGTGCAACTTTACTTCCGTTTTCTGGTGCTTTACCCAATACGCCTTTAGATAATTACTATCAACCCAACAAAGATCAATTACGTCAGCGCATTAACCACTGGATAAGAACCAGTCATACATTTGATGGTGTACTTGATCTTGATGAAGGCTTAAAAGATCCAAAACATCCCAATCGTTTAAATCCCATTTATGATTCTGGAGATCATTTACATCCTAATGATCGTGGCAATCAACATATGGCGGAATTGGTAGATTTAGATCAAATTACTAAAAATTAATGATTGCCCCATCAGGTGAGCCTTTCATCTGATGGGAATAGCTATTTAGAAATCATAACTTGCTATCATGTTGAAGCGGTTATCCACCCCGTTTCGACCATCGAAAGTTTCTCGTTCGCCATATACATATTCAACACCTAAGGTAATTGGCTTGTATGGGTTATACATGGTATTTACCCAGCCCTGCCAAAGCTGTTTGTTTTGAGTCGTGCTATTGTGGTGTAATTCGGCAAAACGGTTATCGTCTTTAGCTTTCATATAGCCATAAGCTAAAGTCGAGCGAATTTTTGGCGTGAATTGATGAGTTACCCCCAAAGACACCGTATCAAATTCATTGCTATGCATGTTGTTCTGCTCATCTATTGCATAGCCACTATTGCTCCACAATAAGAAACGTCCATCGCCTTTGACATGGTAATAATCGGCTTTAAGTAAAGTATCGGGTGTCATTTGGTATTTACCGCCGAAACCTACGCCCCAAGCCCATTCACTGTCATTATTGGTTCTTTTTTCTGCAACAAAACTACGGCCTGAAAGCATCGAACCATTGGCAAATTTATGATTTAAACGCCCCACTAAAGCAGGTAAACGCATTTTGTTATCTGGGTCTGTTGCCGCAGTATATTTCGGGTCTTCAACTGATACTGCAAAACTTGTATTTGCCGTTAAATTATCGCTATAGCGAACCATTGGCGATCTAAGTAAAGCACTGCCTACAAATGTTCCTGCATCGATTGTTTCTGGGTAATATTCAGGGGCAATGAATGTCGACCATGTTTGACCAATCAACCATTTATCAAAAGTTAAATAAGCATGACGTATACGGAACTGATCACGAGTAGCCGCCCCAAAAAAGTCCATTTCTAACTTTCCACCCACATCACCAGCAGTTGTTGGTGTTTTAAAATTCAATCCGAAACGGGTCACATAAACCGTACTGTGCAATTGGTCCCTCTGGGCAGATTCTTCTGGCGTATGTTCAAGTGGAACCCCACTAATATTGTTATACATCGTAGATGCACCCTTAATTTGGTAAGAAGCATCTGCTCGTATATAACCATATAAGTTAAATTCTGTACCCGATTTAGTTAATACTTGTTGTATGGATTGTGGAGCTTGAGTAGCCACAGGAGCAACTTGTTCTACTTTTTCTTGGGTTAAAGATTTTTGAGTTTGTATATCTGCCTGTAGCATTGCCCGTAATTCGTTTACTTCTTGGCGAAGTTGCTCTATTTCAGGGTTTACTTGACCAGCAAAAGCAGAAGACATAAGCAGAGTCACAGAAACTGCCAACAAGCTTTTTTGAACCGTTGTATTTAAAACTTTCATCATGAAATTTTCCTTTAGACCTTTAAGTAGTCTTAAAAGTCTCGACATCCTTTTTGTTATGTACCTATCTAAAATAGATCCTTAAAAATTTGCCTTTCTTTCACAAGAAAGACCTTCCCTCATATTTTTTAGCCGTATCCTCCCTAACGCAGCAAAAGCAACTTTTTAATTTTCCATTTTTTATATTCTCTTCCACATTGAGAATATTCAGTTTTAACCCCTTATTTATATTCCCCAATAGTATTATTTTTTTGCAATAAACCCCTGATAAGTCAAAATTTGCGTATAAGGCTGTACACTTTCAAAGCCCGTCTTTTCCAAAAGTTTTATATATCCTTCAGTCGTTAAACTAAAAAAGTCCTCCGCCATACGCTCCAACATTTTTTGACATTGTTCTTCTGTTAACCCTTGAGCCAAGCACAAGTAACGCAATGCTTGAAGCTGCTGTGGATTTACACAAGTCATGAGGTCATAGGTAAGTAAAAGCGCTTTTTCTTTTAAGCGATCATAAATATCCTTAAAGAAGGCTGGTTTTATGTCATCTGCAATAAAATGAGCCACAAGAATAGAAAGTGCAGCATCGAAACATGGTTCCAAAGGCAGTGCTGAAGTATCACCATGTACAAAAGTGACTTGGGTAGATTTACCTAAAAGTTCAACCTGCTCCTGAGCTTTTTGCAGCATGGTTAAAGATGGATCGACTGCTGTAAATTTCCAGTTTGGATGTCTTTTAAGTAAATATTCGAGTTCATAACCCGTACCACAGCCCACAATTAAGACATGAGCATCGGGTGGCAACACCGACTGTAAAATGGCATTCACCTGTAGATGGATGACTTCATAACCCGGAATTAATTTACGAATATGCGCATCATATCCTTCAACTACTTTAGGGCTATTAAAGTCTTTTGCCATTTTGTTTTATCCCTTTTAAAACTGCTTTTCGGTTTATCATTTTCTGCACTTTGAACGAGCTTTTAACTTATTTAGTCAAAGACATTGCCCGTTAAATTAAGTTCAGCTCGCATAATTTCCTGCAATTTAAACTTTTGCGCTTTGCCAGAAGCAGTCATTGGAAACTCATTAAAAAATCGGACATAGCGCGGCACTTTATTATGAGAAATATGCTCTTTGCAAAATTGGCGAATGCTGTCTTCATCGACTTGGTGATGCTCATGCAAAATAATGCATGCGCAAAGTTCTTCACCATATTTTGCATCTGGCAAGCCAATCACCTGTACATCGCTTACATCTGGATGGGTATATAAAAAGTCTTCAATCTCTTTTGGAAAAAGGTTTTCTCCTCCGCGAATCACGACATCTTTAATGCGGCCTTTAATTTTAATAAAACCGTCTTGATCCATCTCGGCAATATCACCCGTATGCATCCAACCAGCAGCATCTATCACTTCACGGGTCTTTTCTTCTTCACCCCAATAACCGGCCATCACTGAATAACCACGAACGCATAACTCACCTAATGTGCCTTGCGGAACAATTTGTCCTTCTAAATCGACAATTTTAATTTCAACATGCGGATGAACATGCCCAACTGTGCTTACCCGTTTATCGATTGAATCGTTTACCGAGCTTTGTACACTCACTGGCGAGGTTTCTGTCATGCCATAACAAATGGTAATTTCCGACATATGCATTCGGTCTATGACACGTTGCATAATTTCACGTGGACAAGGACTACCTGCCATAATGCCTGTTCTTAAGCTCGAAAGATCAAACTCATTAAACTGTTCATGTTCTAAAGTGGCAATAAACATGGTTGGTACACCATAAGCTGCCGTGCAACGTTCTTGATGAATCGCTTTTAAAGTTTCCAAAGGATTAAATACAGCCGATGGATAGACCATGGTTGACCCATGCGTCACACACGCCAGATTCCCCATCACCATGCCAAAACAATGGAACAATGGCACAGAAATACAGACTTTATCTTGAGCAGTTAAACGGATGCCTTCACCGACAAAATAACCATTATTTAAAATATTATGGTGGGTTAACATGGTCCCTTTCGGGTTACCTGTTGTACCTGAGGTAAATTGAATATTAATGGTTTCATCAAACTGGAGCTGTCTGGCTAATTGTTTTAATTGTTCTAGCTGTTCAGAAGTTGGTGTGGTGACTAAATCACTAAAACGATAAATACCCGTATGTTGTTGGTCATCAATTTTAATGACAAATTTTAAATGCGGCAGACGCTCTGAACTGAGCACTTTATCTGGGCTATTAGTTAATTCAGGGGCAATTTTTGTGAGTAATTCTTGATAATCCGTCGTTTTGAATTGAGAAGCAATAATCAATCCTTTGCACGAGACTTTATTCAACACATATTCAAGTTCATGACTTTTATAAGCTGTATTCAGGTTAACTAAAATAATCCCTGCTTTAAAAGCTGCAAATTGGGTTACCGTCCATTCCACACAGTTAGGTGACCAAATCGCTAATCGGTCTCCTTTTTTTAATCCCAATTTTAATAGGCTACAAGCAAAAGCGTTTACTTCATCTTGTAAAGCTTTATAGGTTAATCGTCTATTTTGATGAAAACTAACGATTGCTTCCTTTTCAGCATATTGCTGACAGGCCTGATCAAATTGTTCACCAATGGTCATACCCAATAAGGGTTGTGTACTTGGTCCCGAGGCGTAGCTTAACCGTTCTTGTTGCATTGAATCATTCTCCTTGATTCTTCTAATTCTCTTCTTACCTGATCTAATTGTTGTTACTGCAACTACTTTTCCAAACTACTTATTTTGTGTTGTTTTATCCTTTATATGCCCTATTTCTTTTGCACAGCATCCACACAAAAGTCCGCAATCTGTTTTGAAAAATAGTCTTTGTGCGCATGATCAAACTTTGTATTTTGAGCTGGGTCTAGGGGTTCAACCACCACATAAGTCATAGCACCGACTACACAAAGTGCTGCTGTGTTTAAATCATCCAAGACAAACTCACCACTTGCATTTCCATCCGCAAGTATTTTTTTAATACTTTGTTTAATCAATTGCTTCACACGAAAACGCTCATGTTCAACCGTGGAATCGACAGGTTCAAACATGAGTGAATACGCAAGCTGAGGACTATTCAGTGCCCGTTTTACAAAAGTTGCCACCGCCTTGTGTAATTTCTGCTTTGCCGATAAGTCACTTTCGGTAATCGAATCGATGACCAATAGCTCTGTATTAATGGCATCAGACAAAACTTCTATTAGCACTTGGCTTTTATTATCGAAGTAGCGATAAACCAGTCCACTAGATACACCTGCTTGCTCTGCAATTGTTTGTATTTGTGCGTCCTTAAATCCTCCTTCTGAAATTATTTTTCTAGCTGAATTCAAAATCGATTTACGATTTTGCTCCATCCGCTCTTGCATTAAAGATGATCGTTTATAGCTCATAATTTATTCTCTAACAAATAAAATGAATTGTAAATCATTTTATGAATCTGTATTCACTTTTTCAAAAAATCATTGTATGGTAATTATCAAATACCCACAAAATATTTTATGGACAACAAATATAACCAATAGGATGAAAATATCATGAACCTACGCAGCTTGAATTTCGGTCTAGATGAAACTTTAATTGCGCTTCAAGATTCGGTAGCCGCATTTTGTGCAAAGGAAATTGCACCAATTGCCCAACAAGTTGATCAAGACAACAAATTCCCTGCACATCTCTGGAAAAAATTCGGAGATATGGGCCTTTTAGGCATGACGGTTTCTGAAGAATATGGCGGTGCCAATATGGGTTATTTAGCTCATATTATTGCCATGCAAGAAATTTCTCGTGCTTCGGCAGCTATTGGCTTGTCATATGGTGCTCATTCTAATTTATGTGTAAACCAAATTAACCGTAACGGTAACGGGCAGCAAAAACAAAAGTATTTACCAAAATTAATTTCCGGTGAATATGTTGGTGCCCTTGCCATGTCTGAGCCAAATGCCGGTTCTGATGTGGTCAGCATGAAATTACGCGCCGAGCAAAAAGGTGATCACTTTGTTTTAAACGGTTCAAAAATGTGGATTACCAACGGCGGTGATGCAGATGTACTGGTCGTTTACGCTAAAACTGATCCACAAGCGGGCCCTAAAGGCATGACCGCATTCTTGATTGAAAAAGGTATGAAAGGCTTTAGTCACGGCAACCACTTAGATAAGCTCGGTATGCGTGGTTCTAATACTTATCCACTGTTCTTTGACAATGTAGAAGTTCCTGCTGAAAACGTACTCGGTGGTGTGGGTAACGGGGTTAAAGTACTCATGAGTGGTTTGGATTATGAACGAGCAGTTTTAAGTGCCGGACCTTTAGGCATTATGGATGCTTGCTTAGATGTCGTTATTCCCTACTTGCATCAGCGTGAACAGTTTGGTCAGGCTTTAGGTGAATTCCAGCTTATGCAAGGCAAACTTGCCGATATGTATTCAACATGGCTTGCATGTAAAGCTCTCGTTTATGCGGTTGGTGCTGCATGTGACAAAGCAGATCATGACCGCAGCTTACGCAAAGATGCCGCAAGTGCCATTTTATATGCTGCCGAAAAAGCAACATGGATGGCTGGTGAAGCCATTCAGACTTTAGGTGGCAACGGTTATATCAATGAATTCCCTGCTGGCCGTTTATGGCGCGATGCCAAACTTTATGAAATTGGTGCGGGAACTTCTGAAATTCGCCGCATGCTAATTGGCCGCGAACTTTTCAATGAAACCAAATAATAATTATAAATAAGGACGCATCTTATGAACCAATTACAAAGCAAGATTAATGTTCGAAGCGAAGACTTCAAAACAAACCAGCAAGCCATGCAAACATTGGTCACAGATCTCAAACAGGTTGCCCAGCGTATTGCTTTAGGCGGTGGTGAAAATGCCCGACAAAAACATTTGGCTCGAGGTAAACTTTTACCCCGTGAACGTATTGATCAACTGATTGACGTCGGCACGGCATTTTTAGAAATTGGTCAATTGGCAGCGTACAACGTTTATGAAGATGATGTTCCTGCTGCCGGTGTGATTGCTGGTATTGGTCAGGTCAACGGCGTAACTTGCATGATCGTTGCCAACGATGCAACGGTTAAAGGCGGAACGTATTACCCACTTACAGTTAAAAAGCATTTACGCGCACAAGAAATTGCTGAACAAAATCACTTGCCTTGTATTTATTTAGTAGATTCAGGCGGTGCTTATTTACCAATGCAAGATGAGGTTTTCCCAGACCGCGATCACTTTGGGCGTATTTTCTATAATCAGGCACGCATGTCGAGCCTAGGTATTGCTCAAATTGCCGTGGTGATGGGGAGCTGTACCGCTGGTGGTGCGTATGTGCCTGCCATGTCTGATGAAACCGTTATTGTCCGTAATCAAGGTACGATTTTCTTAGGCGGCCCTCCTCTGGTAAAAGCTGCAACAGGCGAAGTGGTAAGCAGTGAAGATTTAGGCGGCGGCGATGTACACACACGTCTTTCAGGTGTAGCTGATCACTTAGCTGAAAATGATGAACATGCCATTGCGATTGCACGAAACATTGTTGCTAACTTAAATAAAAAGCCAAATGAGTTAAACAAGCAAATTGATGAGCCGCTGTTTGATGCATCGGAACTCTATGGCGTGGTGCCAAGTGATGCGCGTAAACCTTTCGATGTGCGTGAAGTCATTGCACGTATTGTAGACGGTTCTCGTTTTGATGAATTCAAAGCACGCTTTGGTTCAACCCTCATTACTGGTTTTGCTTCACTCTATGGTATGCCAGTCGGCATTATTGCAAATAACGGGATTTTATTTTCTGAGTCTGCACAAAAAGGTGCGCACTTTATTGAGCTATGTACACAGCGCAATATTCCATTGTTATTCCTACAAAACATTACGGGCTTTATGGTTGGTCGCCAGTATGAAAATGAAGGGATTGCAAAAAACGGCGCTAAATTAGTGATGGCAGTTGCCACCGCAAATGTACCTAAACTCACCCTGATTATTGGTGGTTCGTTTGGTGCAGGTAACTACGGTATGTGTGGCCGCGCTTATTCACCACGCTTTTTATGGACTTGGCCCAACTCTCGTATTTCAGTCATGGGCGGCGAACAAGCAGCGAGCGTACTTTCGACTTTAAAACGTGACCAGATTGAGCAAAAAGGTGCCCAGTGGTCAGCGCAAGAAGAAGACGAGTTTAAACAACCTATTCGTGAACAATACGAGCGCCAAGGCCATCCGTACTATGCTTCTGCCCGCCTTTGGGATGACGGTGTAATCGACCCAGCTCAAACCCGTCAGGTACTTGGTTTAAGTTTGGCTGCGGCCATGAATGCCCCTATCCAGCCAACCAAATTTGGCGTGTTCCGCATGTAAGAGGTGTATATGAGCTATCAATTTTTACAACTCGAACAACAAGGTCAGGTTGCCTATGTTTGGCTGAATCGCCCTGAATTGCACAATGCATTTAATACAACAGTCATTGAAGAATTGCATGCCTGCTTTAAGCAAATCAATACACGTGATGATATACGTGTGGTCGTTTTAGCTGGACGCGGTAAAAGCTTTTCGGCAGGTGCCGACCTGAACTGGATGAAACAGGCAGGTCAGGCATCTTCAGCAGAAAATGAAGCAGATGCATTAAAACTTGCCCAAATGCTTGATGCACTTGCAACACTTAAACAACCGACTATTGCCCGCGTGCATGGCATTGCCTTTGGTGGCGGCATGGGTTTGGCATCGGCATGTGATATTTGTATTGCCAGCACCGATGCCAAGTTTGCTACGTCTGAAGTTCGTTTAGGACTTGCTCCATCAACCATTAGTCCCTATGTGATTCGTGCGATTGGTGCAAGACAAGCCTCACGTTATTTCTTAACTGCCGAGCGGATTTCAGCACGTGAAGCCAAACAAATTGGTTTGGCACACGAAGTAGCAGATGCCGAAGACCTAGATAAAAAAGTTCAAGAAATTATTGATGCTCTATTACTCGGTGGCCCGCACGCTCAAACGGCCTCCAAACAACTCATTCAAATGGTGAGCAACCAGACCATGAGCAATGACTTGCTGCAACAGACAGCACATCATATTGCTCAAGTTCGTCAAGGCAGTGAGGCAAAAGAAGGTCTGAGTGCCTTTTTAAATAAACAGCAGCCTGCTTGGGTTTCTAACTCGAATAACAACAATTAAGGACGATCATCATGTTTGAAAAGATTTTAATTGCGAACCGTGGCGAAATTGCCTGCCGCGTAATTCGTACAGCTAAAAAATTAGGTATTAGAACGGTTGCCGTTTACTCAGATGCAGACGCAAATGCACAACACGTCAAACTTGCAGATGAAGCGATTTATATTGGTCAGTCCCCTGCAACACAAAGTTATTTACAGGTTGATCGTATTATTCAAGCTGCCATTGATACAGGTAGCCAAGCGGTTCACCCAGGCTACGGCTTCCTTTCTGAAAATGATCAGTTTGCACTCGCTTGCCAACAACACAACATTTGCTTTATTGGCCCGCCAGTGGATGCCATTTTAGCGATGGGCTTAAAAGCAACCTCGAAAGCTTTAATGGAAAAAGCAGGTGTTCCTTTAACACCGGGCTATCACGGAACCAACCAAGATGCCGACTTTTTAAAACAACAGGCAGACCGAATTGGCTATCCTGTTTTAATTAAAGCCAGTGCTGGCGGCGGTGGTAAAGGCATGAGTCTGGTTGAACGCAGTGAAGATTTTCTGCATGCCTTAGCCTCTTGTAAACGTGAAGCCAAATCGAGCTTTGGTAATGATGATGTCTTGATTGAGCGTTATGTGATTCAACCGCGCCACATTGAAGTGCAAGTGTTTGGCGATACACATGGCAACTACGTACATTTGTTTGAACGTGATTGTTCGGTACAACGCCGTCACCAAAAAGTGCTAGAAGAAGCCCCTGCTCCACAAATGCCAAGCGAGAAACTCGAGGCAATGCGCCAAGCTGCAATTGATGCTGCACGCGCGGTAAATTATGTTGGCGCAGGTACAGTTGAGTTTATTGTAGAACAAGACGGTACGGCGTATTTCATGGAAATGAATACACGTCTACAAGTCGAACATCCTGTTACTGAAATGATTACAGGTGAAGACTTGGTCGAATGGCAACTTCGTGTGGCCTATGGTGAACCTTTGCCTAAACTACAAAACGAATTGCAGATTCACGGCCATGCGCTCGAAGCACGTATTTATGCCGAAGAACCAGAAAAAGGCTTTTTACCAGCAATCGGTAAAATTGACTATTTGCACTACCCAACGCAAAACCAATATGTACGTGTAGACAGCGGTATTGTTGAAGGCGATGAAATCACGACCTATTATGACCCGATGATTGCCAAACTGATTGTATGGGGTAAAAACCGTGAAGCTGCGCTTATTCAAATGCAAAATGCTTTGAGCCAATTCCATGTCGATGGCTTAGGTAACAACATTGCCTTTCTTGAAAAGATTGTACGTAGCGAATCGTTTAAACAAGCTAAGCTTGATACCAACCTGATTCAACGTGAACAAAACTTCTTGTTTAGCCCTGAAGAGATCAAACCGGAACTGGTAGTGGCAGCGGCATTTATTGAGTTTTTAAGCAAACTTAATAACAACAGCTCAAGCCAAAAACAGCTTTGGCAAGCTCAACCTCTATGGCGTTTAAATATTGCTTATCAGCACAGCATTAAACTGAATTATTTAAACCAAAATATCCAAATCAAATTTGCCTCAAATGAAGATGGCTTCACCGCAGAATATAACGGCCAAAGCTACCCGATTTCAGGTCAATTGCTTGATGCACATACGGCCTCTATTCAAATTGGTGGGACTCAGCAAAAGCAACCTTTTAACCAAAGTCAGCAAGGTATTACCTTGTTCCAAAATGGTCAAAGCTATAAGTTTGCTTATATTCGCCAAGACTTTAATCAGGCAGATAGCCAAGCCGATGAAGGTCACTTAAAAGCCCCTATGCCAGGTGTGGTCACTCAAGTGCTAGTCAGTGCAAATCATAGCGTGAAGAAAGACGATATTTTAATGACGCTTGAAGCAATGAAAATGGAATATACCATCCGTGCTCCTAAAGACGGCGTGATTGTAGATTCCTACTTCCAAGTAGGTGATCAGGTCAAAGCTGGCGATGAGCTTGTGGAATTTCAACCTGCACAGGAGGAAGTTGCATGAGTGAATTTGTCAAAATCGTGGAGGTCGGTCCCAGAGACGGCCTTCAAAACGAAAAGCAGGCTTTAACAGTTGAACAACGCTTAAACTTCATTAACGATCTGATTAATGCAGGCCTGAAATCAATTGAAGTGGGTTCATGCGTTTCGGCAAAATGGGTGCCACAAATGGCTCAAAGTGACGAGCTATTTAAGTTATTACCCCAAACAGCCGATGTGCAATTTAGCCTGCTCACCCCCAATATCAAAGGTTTTGAAACTGCTCAAGCGGTCGGATGCAAAGAGGTTGCCGTGTTTACCGCAGCTTCGGAAAGCTTTACCCGCAAAAATATCAACTGTTCAATCGAAGAAAGCTTTGAGAAATTTAGCGATGTCATGAGCGCGGCAAAAGCCCATAACATCCGTGTGCGAGGTTATGTCTCTTGTATAGTCGATTGCCCTTATGAAGGCGCAATTGCCCCTGAGCAAGTCGTAAAAGTGGTTAAACGACTCTATGATATGGGCTGCTATGAAGTGTCTTTAGGTGAAACCATTGGTACCGCAACACCAGATCGCGTCCAAAAGGTATGGCAAGCCTGTCTTGCTGAGCTCGACAGCAAGGTTTTAGCCGGCCATTTCCACAACACCTATGGCATGGCGATTGCCAATATTTATCAGTCTTTACAACAAGGTATTCGCGTTTTTGACTCGTCTCTTGCAGGACTTGGGGGTTGCCCTTATGCCAAAGGCGCCTCAGGTAATGTATCGACCGAAGATTTGTTTTATTTACTATCCCACATGGGTTTTGAAACTGGCATTAATTTAGAAAAACTGATGCAAGCCAGCCAAAATATTAGCAATGTATTAAACCGAAAAAGCTTGTCGAATTATGCAAATGCTTACTGGCAAACCAAGTGTGCCTAGTCATCAATTAAAGTAGCTCAGCATCTGGTATAAAGCTGAATATTAGGTGAAATACCAGATCATCCTATCTCATCTTTATCTCATTCTGTTCAGGAATTGGGACTCAATCCCTCATGCAATTTTTTTAAAATCTATTATTTATCTTTGTATTAAATGCCTCTTTCAAAAGAAGCATTTTCTACCCTATTTTTATTCTAATCCGTATTATTCTTCATCCTTTTTCAATTGTAATCCTTAAAAAATTTATCTCATTATTTATAAAAATAAGATGCATCCATTTCAATTCTTGGAGAAATATATTCTTCTACCCAATCTAACCATGCACGTGTTTTGGCATCAATAAAATGGCGTGAAGGCAATAAGGTATAAACCCCGATATCAGGTGAACGCCACTCTGGCAAGATATGACATAATCTTCCATTTTGAACTGCATCTAAAGCCGAAAACATCGGCAATAATGCGATGCCCATATCCTGCTGCACCACATCTAATAATAACTCAGGGTTATCTGCAATGAGTTGCCCGCCAATGTCGATTTGGTAAGACTCACCACTTGTATTTAATAAGTGCCAATCTGGTGTAATAGACGAATTTACCAAGCGTAAACAGGCATGACTTTTTAAGTCTTCGGGGGACTCAGGTATCCCATGTTTTTCTAGGTAAGCAGGTGATGCACATAAAACAGAAAAAATAGTGCCAATTCTGCGTGCGACAAACCGTGAGTCTGTTAATGATTCAGTCAGATAAAGACTAACATCGACCCCTTTTGCCAACAGGTCCGGAACGTATTGTGAAGTCGTATATTCCACGGTTAATTCGGGGTAATGTTTACAAAACTCAGCCATCACTGGAAAAACATAATGATGCCCAAAGCTTCCCATACTTAACACGCGTAAACGGCCTTTGGGTTTAGAAGCTGTTCCGGTGACTTCTGACTCCGCTTCATCCACCATTGAAATGACTTGGCGACAGCGCTCTGCATAAGTCGCACCAATATCAGTGAGGGCCTGCTGGCGCGTTGAGCGTTGTATTAATTTTGTACCTAAGCGTGTTTCTAGCTCGCTGATAAGACGTGAAACCTGTGCTGTGGTCAGATCCATCTGCTCAGCTGCTGCTGTGAAACTCCCGCTATCAATCACTTTCAGGAATGCATGCATAGCATGCAATAGTCCACCATCGAGATTTTTGCGCATAACGTAAATATGTTTTCCTAAATTACGGATTGTTGCACCAGTTTAGTTCAACCACAATGACTAAATGTACATACATTGGCACCAATTCTTTTTAAGAAGAGGAACCGATCTTTTTTTATTTCGTATGTCACTTGCTCCAAATATTCAACTGGATGTTGAAAAAAGAAAGTAGTCCGAGCTACTAAAAATTCTAAGGAGATATAAATGAATATAGCTACAAAAGTCACTCCAAATATTATTGCAACAAAGGATGTGTCACTTGAAGATAAATATGTAAGTGATAACGGTACAGCATATATGACCGGCATTCAGGCGCTTGTTCGTTTGCCTCTTGCCCAAACTCGCCGTGACGCGATTAATGGTTATCATACTGCTGGTTTTATTTCTGGTTATCGCGGTTCTCCTGTTGGTAACTATGATAGTTTCCTTTGGCAAGTTCAAGGATTACTTAAATCCCATAATGTTGTATTTCAACCTGGCGTAAATGAAGACTTGGCTGCTACCGCAATTTGGGGTACCCAACAAGTTAACCTTTCAGGTCAAGGCAAATATGATGGAGTGTCTTCATGGTGGTATGGTAAAGGCCCGGGTGTTGACCGTTCAGGCGACGTACTCCGCCATGCTAACTTAGCTGGTACCTCTGAACGTGGTGGTGTCGTTGCTTTATTTGGTGATGACCACTCTTGTAAATCTTCTACAATTCCCCACCAGTCTGAACATGTCATGATTGGTTGCGGTATTCCAATTTTCTACCCAACATCCGTTCAACAAATTTTAGACTTTGGTGTTCATGCCATTGCTGTTTCACGTTTTTCTGGTCTGTGGACTTCCATGAAGCTGGTCAGTGAAATTGTAGAAACTTCAGCTTCTGTTCATGTCGATTTAGACCGTGTCACTCCTGTTATACCAAAAGATGTCAATTTCCCAGAGGGTGGCGTTAATATTCGTTGGCCAGATCATGGCATTCAACAAGAAGAACGTCTTTATAAATATCGCTTACCTGCTGTTTTGGCTTATGCCCGTGCGAATAAAATCAATACCGTAACATGGCCTTGTGAAAATGCCCGTATTGGTATTGCTGCAAGTGGTAAAGGTTATTTAGATACCATTGAAGCCCTACGTATTTTAGGTATTGAGGATGAAACAGCCCAACAGCTTGGGTTACGTGTTTATCAAGTTGGGCTGATTTGGCCTCTAGAACCACAAGGTCTACGTGAATTTGCCGAAGGTTTAGAAGAGCTAATTGTTGTTGAAGAAAAACGTCCAATTCTTGAGACACAAATTAAAGATGAGTTGTACTCACTTCCTGATGACAAACGTCCTCGTGTTATTGGTAAAGCGATTGATGGCAAAGGTGAATGGAGTACCTCTATTGAAGAAGCACCGCTCATTGGTCACTATGAGTATCAGCCTGAACCGATTGCAAAAATGCTAGCTGCTCGCTTCTTAAAACTAGATATTCCAGAAAGCTTAAAAGCACAAATCCAAAGCAGAATCGACTTACTGCTAAAAGCAGAGCAAGAATCAAAACGTGTGATTGATCTTGCTGAACGTAAACCATATTTCTGTAGTGGTTGCCCACATAACTCATCAACAGTCGTTCCTGAAGGTAGTCGTGCGTTAGGCGGTATCGGTTGTCACTATATTGCTGTTTCGCTTGACCGTGGTACCGAAACGTTCTCTCAAATGGGCGGTGAAGGTGTAAGTTGGGTGGGTGCATCACCATTTACCAATGAAAAACACATTTTTGCTAATCTTGGTGATGGAACCTATTTCCACTCTGGTTACTTAGCAATTCGTCAATCTATCGCTGCAAAAACAAATATCACCTACAAAATCCTCTACAACGATGCGGTCGCTATGACAGGTGGTCAGCATGTAGATGGGCATTTGAGCGTTGCACAGTTAACTCGCCAGCTCGCTGCCGAAGGTATTAAAAAACAAGTGATTGTCACTGATGAAGTTAAATTATTAAATGAAGAAGACGGTATTGCAGCGGGTGTAGAAATTCGCCACCGTAATGAGCTTGATGCAGTTCAACGTGAGCTACGTGAAGTTTCAGGTGTAACCGCTTTAATTTATGTACAAACCTGTGCCAGTGAAAAACGCCGTCGCCGTAAACGTGATGCCTACCCTGACCCAGCTGAGCGTTTATACATTAACAGTGATATTTGCGAAGGTTGTGGCGACTGTTCTAAAAAATCAAACTGTTTATCTATTGAGCCAGTAGAGACTGCTTTAGGGACTAAACGTCAAATTAACCAAAGTAGCTGTAATAAAGACTTCACTTGTGCCGAAGGGTTTTGCCCAAGCTTTGTGACTGTTCATACACGTGATATGAAACGTCCTGCTAAATTTGAAGGTATTGGTGCAGGCTGGCCAACATCACCCGTTATTCCTCAGTTATATGACGTTCCAAGTCGTATTATGGTCGGTGGTATTGGTGGTACAGGTGTTGTGACTATTGGTGCACTGCTTGGTATGGCGGCTCACCTCGAAGGGAAAGCAACACGTGTTATGGACATGGCCGGCCTTGCCCAAAAAGGTGGTACGGTTTATTCATACGTTCAACTTGCAGCAAGTGATGAGCAAATTTCTTCTACCAAAATTCCAGCGGGTCAATGTGAATTACTCATCGGTGCAGATGCCGTAGTCGCTGGTGGTAGCGCTGCTCTATCTCGTTTAAAAGATGATGCTTTAGTTATTGTGAATGAAGACAGTACCCCTACTTCTGAGTTTATTAAATCTCGTGACTGGTATGCGCCTATTACCGATTTAATTGACCGTCTCCGTGGTCGTGTTCGTCAAGGTCAGCTGGTTTCTCTGCCAGCGGCTCGTATTGCAACTCAGCTCTTAGGTGATTCAATTTATACCAACCAGTTATTGCTCGGTATGGCATGGCAATCTGGTCGCATTCCGCTATTACGTGAAAGTATTGAAAAAGCAATTCGCCTAAATGGTACGGCTGTTGAAAAGAACCTTGAAGCTTTCCGTGTAGGTTGTCATCTTGCAAGTGACCCGACTTTAGCTGCTCGTTTACTTGCAGCAATGCCAAAAACCAAAACTCCGCAAACTTTAGCTGAACTTGTTGAAGACCGTTCTGCTCGTCTAACAGACTACTGGAATGAAGCTTATGCAGCTAAATACCGCACTCTTGTAGAATTGGCAGCTAAAAAGTTACCAGAAGAGTTAACAGGTACGATTGCAACTCAGCTTTACAGAGTTATGGCTTATAAAGATGAATATGAAGTTGCACGTCTACTAACAGGTAAAAGCTTCAAAGAATCAATTGAAACCCAATTCGGTAAAGGCTTACGTTTAACCTATCATCTTGCTCCACCAGCGTTACTTGGTGGTCTGAAAAATGTCCGTAAACGTGCGTTTGGTTACTGGATGCGTTTCCCGATGATGATGCTCGCTCGCTTACAATGGCTTCGTGAAACTTTCCTTGACCCATTTGCGCGTCAAGAAGAACGTCAACACGAACAAGCTTGGCGTGACCGTTACATCGCATTTGTTGAAACACTTGTTGAGACACCAGACAATCATAACTTGGCAGTTGCTGAACAAATTGCAAAATTACCGGCAGAAGTCCGCGGTTATGGTCATATCAAAATGAAAGCAATGGACGCTGCAAAACAACGTTGGGATGAGCTTACGCCAACATTGCTAAAAGTCCGTAACTAACAATTAAATCTCAATAAAAAAAGTCATCCTTGGGGATGACTTTTTTTATTGGCTCAAAAATTTATTTAGTCATTTTACGTAAAGTCAAAATCTGCTCGCTTCGTCCAAATGGACCATACACATCATGTAAAACTGCACTGGTTAAACCAATGCCATCCGAACCATATTGCTGAACGGTTTCCAGACCTAACCATTTACCTTGCGGATAACGGTGCATGTGGATTTGTAAATCAAGATTTGGGAAGCCCCAAGTAAATTCTCCTTCTTGTCTTGGGACAATGCCGTTTGCGGTATCTACCATACCGATCAAATGCGCAAAATCTGTGGTCGGCTGCCCTTCAACTATTTCTTTATGATTGTTTAGCCAAACAATGCCTTTGCCCGCACGATGCTGATCATCAGTTTTAGTGACTAATGTCTGGATAAAACCACCCGGCCATCTTTTCATACCTGTCCATTCGGTAAAAGTATCTGGATGATGAATTGGTTGATCTTCAAGCCCAGCAATATCGGAACTGTCTTGAGTGCACATGCGCCATGCTCTAGCCACAATACAAGTTTTACCTTGTGCTTGTAGTTCTGCTTCAATCAATTCAATCGTTTTACCGGCACGAATGACATGTGTTTTAATCGTAAATTCACCAAATGCAATCAATCCAAAAATATCAAAACTAATTCGACCAATTCGCATATCTTGTCGTGGTGAAAACTGTTCTAACTCTACTGCGATCACGCCACTTGCAGGCGCCATATGCTGTTCATGAGGGTTCCAAGCACCTTGCGCATGAACAGTTGAGCAATAATGAGCAATCACTTCACCTTGAGGACCAATTGTTCTATTCAGTAATTGATAATAAGCATTCATGATTTTCTTTCCTTAGTCCTTGTCCAACATCAATATTTGATGAAAATTCACGTTTTAATACTTATGTTAACCCTCTATTTCTTTGTCTCAACTGGTTTTTCCTACCAAAAACTGATGAGTCTAAATTTACAAATTTAATCAATAGGTAAAATTTCGTATGTCAATTTCACCCAATGATTCTAGATATTACGATTCATTAAAATGCAAAAGCATCTTGATCGAGCTCCATCACAGTATCAGCTCCAGACTCAATAGAAGCGGCATAACTCTGTGTACGATGCAAAAGCTTTTGATAGAAAAACTTAGCTGTCGTTAATTTTGCTTTATAAAAAGCTTCTTCTTGTGTACCCGATGCTAATTTTTCATGGGCAACTTGTGCCATTCGAGCCCACAAATAAGCGAACACGACGTAACTAGAAAAATAAAGATAATCTACTGAAGCAGCCCCTATTTCTTCTGGGTTGTGTTTGGCTTTCTCTGCAATAGATTTGGTCAGTGACAGCCATTGCTGCTTAAGCTCAGCTAATTTTTCTAAATAAGGTTTCAAGACTTCATTTGATTGGTGCTGACTAATAAACTGATCAATTAAATCGGTCATGTTCTTTAGAAGTTTGCCTTCCGACTTGAGGACTTTACGTGCCAGCAGATCTAAAGACTGAATCTCAGTTGTACCTTCATACAATGTCGAGATACGTGCATCACGTACAATTTGCTCCATGCCATGCTCAACAATAAAGCCATGTCCACCAAATACTTGAACACCATGCTTTGCAGACTCATTACCCGACTCTGTTAAAAAGGCCTTAGCAATGGGTGTTAAAAAAGCCAATAATTCATCGGAGTGTTTTTGCTGTTCCTGATCGTTTGAGCTTTCCACAATATCGACATGCTGAGCCAGAAAATAAGCCAGTGCACGACCACCTTCAGAAAAAGCTTTTTGTGTCATTAACATTGAACGCACAGCGGGATGCACAATAATTGGATCGGCATTTTTCTCAGGATATTTAGGACCAGATAACGAACGCATAGCGAGACGCTCTTTAGCATAACTTAACGCGCCTTGAAATGAGATTTCAGAAGCAGCAAGCCCTTGTACGGCTGTTCCAATACGTGCGGTATTCATAAAAGTAAACATACAATTGAGCCCACGATTTTCAGGACCAATTAAATAACCTTTGGCACCATCAAAATTCAGTACACAGGTCGCATTTCCATGAATCCCCATTTTATGTTCAATCGCACTACAAACGACTTTATTACGGTCCAGCACCTGACCATCATCACTCACATTAAATTTAGGCACAATAAATAAAGAAATACCTTTAGTCCCTGCAGGTGCTTGAGGCAAACGGGCTAAAACAATATGAATAATATTTTCAGAAAGATCATGTTCCCCCGCCGAAATAAAAATCTTTTCGCCTGTAATCGAGTAACTACCGTCCGAATTTGGTTCTGCTTTAGTTCTAATTAAACCAAGGTCCGAACCCGCATGTGACTCGGTTAAACACATGGTTCCGGTCCAGACACCACTAATAAGTTTAGTCAAAAACTTCTGTTTTTGTTGCTCGGTACCATGGTGCTCAATTGTTCTCATTGCGCCATGAGACAATCCCGGATACATTGCCCAAGCCCAATTAGAACCACATAACATTTCAGAAATCGCAATCCGCAGTAATGTTGGTAAGCCTTGCCCACCATATTCCGGATCGGCGGTTAATGAAGTAAACCCAAGCTCGGCATATTTTTGGTAGGCTTCTTTAAAACCTTTAGGGGTTGTCACCACACCTTGATTTAAATGACAGCCTTCTTGATCGCCATTTTGATTTATGGGCGCTAATTCATTTTCACAAAAATCTGCTGCTGCCTCTAAGTATTGATCAATTAATTCTCGATTTACGCTTTCCTGATATTTGCTTAAACCTTGATAGTTCTGTTCTGTTTGAAGCATTTCATGCAGTACAAATTGCATATCGCGTAATGGAGCTTTGTATAAAGGCATAGTTTTTCCTTTCACCTCTCTGCCTGTGTCATGGGCAGATATCGTTTTTCCTTGAAATGGACTTTTATTGTTTCAATCTCACCAAAATATCAAAAAATTTCTTATAGCAAAATATATTTTCACTAAATTAATAAAATTATCGTAACTCATAAATGGATATAAAACATAAATACATGTTTTAAAATACAAATACAGAATAAAAAGTAATTAGCATTACATAATCAAAATAAATTTAAATTTTGTATTGCAAAATTTTATTCCGTAAAAATTCAATTTATAGTATGGTGATTAGATTGCTTAATCATCCAAGGACGATTCATGGAAAGCCCGAAATACACAGGTCTTGAGTTTTTAACCGCTTTAAAAAATGGTGAAGTTTCTCCATCACCTATGGCTCACACCATACCAATGGAACTCGTTGAAGTATCCAAAGGTAAAGCAACTTATAAAGTTACCCCTCGCAAAGAACATAGAAATATTCAAGGCGGTGTACACGGCGGCTTTTGCGCCACAGCTTTAGATACAGCTACTGGCAGTGCAGCTCATACATTGCTCGAACATGGCGTCGGCTATGGAACCATTGATTTAAATGTAAAAATGATCCGCCCCATGCAAGTTGATACGTCTTACTATGCGACAGCCGAATTGATTAATGCGGGCCGTAATATTATAAGTACCGAAGGAAAAATCGTAGATGAGAACGGCAAAGTGTATGCTTTTGCCTCGGCAACCTTAATGATTATTCGCAAATAATAAAATTTTAAAGCTCCTGTTTATGGAGCTTTTTCTTGCTTGGTAATCTTACCCATTTCATAAAAATCTAAGCGATCAATCACGAAACTTGTTATTGCCATTGCTAAACCTAAAGCAGCACATGCTTCCCATCCCCAGTGTTTCCAAGCATACACCGCAATAAAAGAACCTAAGGCGGCTCCACCAAAATATAAAGTCATATAAATTGAATTAATACGGGAACGTGCCTCGGCCGAAATCCGGTAGACCAGATTTTGGTTGAGTACATGAAATGCTGACAAACCAAAATACGCCATAATCACGCCAACAGCGTAGGCAACCAAAGACTGCTGTGCAAAAAATAGTGGTATCCATGCACTCATTAATAGTGCCATACAAACCAATGCAATCCTATTTTCAAGGCCTGCTGCAATTTTCTTGCCTGCCCATGGGGTCGCAAATACGCCAGCCAAGCCAACAATACCAAATAAACCAATCTGGAAATCGTTAAAGTGATAAGGCTCATTCGCCAAAATAAAAGTCATGGTGGTAAAAATGAGAGCCAAAATTCCAAAGCCAATTCCCCCTGCCAAACCACGGCGTAGTAAATGAGGCTGATGAACAGCTAATGAAAATAGCGAACCATAAATCTGTAGAATATTGAGTTGATGGGATTTTCGCGCCACTGGTAACTTTACCCACATTACCCAAGCAAACACCAAAATGACAATTCCGCTAATTAAATAAACCGCATGCCAAGACCAAACTGTAGAAAGTAAGCCTGCAATAGAACGTGCCAATAATATTCCCAAGAACAAACCACTCATGAGAGTCCCTACAACTTGAGGGCTTTTTTTCGGGCTGGCTAAACCCGCGGCAAAAGGAACTAAAACTTGAGTCGCAATCGAAAAGAATGTAGCTAAAAAGGTAAAGCCATATAAAGCTGGCAAGGTTTGACTTAAGGATAGCCCTACTTGTGCAAGCCCCGTACAACACATGAGCAGGCAAATATAACTACGCTTTTCAAAAAAGTCGCCTAAGGGAACTAATATAAAAAGGCCAACTGCATATGACAGCTGGCTAATCACAATAGTTAAAGCGACCTGATCGGCATTGACTTTTAATGCTTCTGCAATGGAATAGATTAAGGGCTGGTTATAATAGTTTGAACCCGCACAAATTCCACATGTCATTGCCATGATAAAAATAAAGCTTTTTGACAGTATATTTTCTGCATTGGGCTCAACTATTTTTTCCATTTTTAATTACGCCCTATTTTAGAATTTATACATTGATACAAAGTTTATGCGTGACACATCAGCGGTTCGGCCATCGAACACTTCACGTTTGCCTTGGTGATATTCCATCCCAATATCCATTTGCTCAATTGGAGAATAAAAGACGTTAGCAGCATAGTCCGTTAAGCGTTTATTAGCATCGGGGTTAAGTTTGGCATAAGCCGTGTCGTCATCATAATCAAACATTGAAGCCGATAAGTTCGCACGCCATTGCTCATTAAATTTATATGAATAGCCAATATTGACGCTATTCAACTTATTCATCACCAAATCTGTTTTATCTTCGTTTAAAGAAAAATCACCCGCAGCATTTAAACTTGTTGAATTTGCCAAACCACTTTGGGTGGTATACGGCATAAATTTTTGATCACCGACAATATATTGATAATTTGCTTGTAGCGATTGTTGTGGCGTGAGTTGATATTTTAAGCCGCCTCCTGCACCCCAACTTACTTTCTTCACTGTGGCAGTGGCGACATCTGCGGATTTTTCATTGATAAAACCTTGCGCAAGAGCAGTTAAAGGACCTTGTTTAAAAGTATAGCGCCCCGTTAAAGATGGCAATGCCGAGACTCTCGAACCTGTATATTCCAAAGCTACTTTTAAATCATTATTGGCGTCGATTTTCCAGTCATAGCGAATTTGAGGAGTACGCGTATAGGAAGTTCCCACAAATTGGGTGTAATCAACAGCTTCTGTACGGGTTTCCATGTTAGACATGAGTGACCATGTTTGACCAAAGGTCCAGTCTTTATAGGTAAAAAATGCATGACGGATACGGAATTTACCATCCCCCGTTCCCATGTTAGAGCTATCAAAGAAATCGGCTTCGATATTTCCTGTAACCGCTTTATTTGGGCTATTAAAATAAACACCGAGTCGGCTTGCATTAATCATGGCATCCGAACGCGCATGATTCGAACGTTTTTCACTTTCAAAAGGTGTTCGGTACAGACTGCTGGTCGTTCTACCGCCCGAGTCTGGTGATGACTTAAAATCAACCGCTGCATCAATACGGGCAATACCATAAACCTTAACGTTATCCGTCCAAGTCACCCATGAAGGAGCAACAGGCTTTTCTGTTACCGTTGCTTTAGTTTTTTCAATGTTCTCTTCGATCTTAACCTGTTTGACCTGTAAATTATTTTGAGTTTGTTTCTGAGCAGCAAGTTCTGCTTTTAATTTTTGCAGCTCGGTTTCTAGTAAATTAATTCTTTGTTCTGTGGTATCTGAAGAATTTGCAAAAATAGTCCCTGAAGCCGCAGCGCAAGCTGCAGCTAAAATTAATTTTTTCATCTTTTAATCCTTAAAGAAGCGTTTTTTCCGTGTGTATTTAGGCTACACGTGCATCAATTAGTTCACAGTCAGTAACTGCCTGTAATTCATCAAAAGTTAAGCCGTCTACCATTTCCTTGACGTAAGCTTTTTGGTCCTTGAGTTCAATAATGCATAAATCGGTGTAAATACGGTTTACACACTGCTCACCCGTTATTGGATAACTCAGTTCTTTTACAATTTTGGGCTCACCTTTTTTAGTGACATGCTCCATATAGACATAAATCGTTTTTGCACCAACTGCCAAATCCATAGCACCGCCAACTGCAGGTACATCATCTGCTTTACCGGTATGCCAGTTTGCCAAGTCTCCATTGACCGCAACTTGGAATGCACCAATCACGCAAATGTCCAGATGGCCGCCACGCATAATGTCAAATGAGTCACCATGATGCATAAAACATCCACCATCTAATAAAGTGACAAGTTCTTTTCCGGCATTTACCAGATCTTCATCTTCCTCACCCGGTTGTGGTGGTGGGCCAAAAGCCAAAACACCATTTTCCGAATGTAAAAAAATTTCTTTGTCTTTTGGCAAGAATTTAGCAACGTTGGTCGGTAAGCCAATGCCTAAATTGACATAAGAACCTTCCGGAATGTCATTGGCAATGAGTTTGGCAATATCTTCACGAGAACGCTTTTGAACTGACATTAGATATCTCCTACTTTTACAACGTGCTGAACAAAAATTCCCGGTGTAATAATGCACTCTGGGTCAAGCGTTCCTAGCTCTACGGTGTCATTCACTTGAACAATCGTGGTCTTGGCGGCTTTTGCCATAATTGGTCCAAAATTGCGAGCCGCTTTGCGGTAAGTTAAATTGCCCCAGCGGTCGGCTTTATCGGCATAAATCAGTGCAAAGTCAGCTTCCAGTGGATATTCAAGCACATAGTTTTTACCATTAATGGTTCGGGTTTCTTTGCCTTCGGCAATTTTAGTGCCATAACCAGTCGGAGTAAAAATAGCACCCAAACCTGCCCCTGCGGCTTGAATACGACATGCCAAATTACCTTGCGGTACCAGTTCTAACTCAATTTTTCCCGCTCTATATAAGTCTTGAAAAACGGTTGATCCTGCAGATTTCGGAAATGAGCTAATCATTTTTTTGACACAACCGGCAATAATCAGCTTGGTTAGACCACGGTCACCCGAAGCTGCATTATTGTTTACAATGGTGAGTTCTTTTTTTCCTAAATCGATTAAGGCTTCAATTAATTCAGCAGGTTGCCCCGTCACACCAAACCCGCCTGTCATGATGGTTGCTCCATCAGGAATAGCTTTTAAAATCGGTTCAATGTCACTGGTGATTTTATTTATCATCTCACTTGTCCCTTTTCATCCTTAATTTAAGGTGACAGATAAATCTGTCACTCTGCCTTTTGCGGGTTAAATAGTCGGTCTTTAATAAATAACAATGGAATTACCCCGCAGATAAAATAAGCCGCAGCCATTACCAAAAGTCCTAAGCCAATAGAACCGTTTTGCGATAGATAACCAATTGTTAATGGAGAAAAAATTGAAAGTACTTTGCCAATGTTATAAGCACCGCCCACTGCCGAACCTCGAATAGAAGTCGGGAAGCTTTCTGTCATATAGGTGGCATTAATTGCATATGGAATACCGTAAAGGAAACCGAAAAACAGCATCATCCATAAAATGTTGGTTGGTGTATTTAAGTAAACAATGACTGGAATAAATAAGGCTGTACCAATGGTTCCAAAAGCGAATACAGCGCGGCGTCCTAATTTATCGGCAACAATTCCTGCAATTACTTTGGCGAACATCATAATCAGGAAAGTACCGACCATATACATGGCCATTTCTTTAAACTTGATGCCTAGATCAGACTCTAAATAAGCCGGTAACCAGTTACTTACGCCGTAATAACCAAACTGTAGTGCACCAGTACTAATAATCCAAAGTACAAACATGGTGCCATGTTTTTTATCTCTTAAAATCTCAAGATATGGATTTTGACGTTTTTTAGGTTGGCTACTTTGAGCTATTTTTAACGCTTTTAATTGACGCGCTTTTTTCCATGACTCAGGTTCAGGTACACATATGTGCATCAAAATTGATAACACCACAGGCGCAATTGCAATCCAGTAAAGGAAACGCCAGCCGTGTTCAGGAATAATGTGTCCTGCTAGTAATGTCGCTAATAAAGAACCTAAGGTATAACCTGTCATCAGCGTTGCTAAAACGGTAGAACGATGTTTGGTCGGAACCATTTCTGACATTAAAATATTACAGGCAATATAAAGTGCACCTAAACCCATCGCTCCAAAAGTTCTTAAAACTGCAAATTGCATATAAGAGTGTGTAAAGCCTAGCGCACAGGTTAAAACTGAAGAATAAGCAATAAAGAAAACAATAATACGAACCCGACCAAAACGGTCACATGCCCAACCACCAATGAGTCCACCCACGGCCGAGCCAAATAGAGTCAGGCTTCCTAATGTTCCAGCTTGCACACCAGTTAAATGAAATTCTGTTTTAAGACTAGTGAGGCTTAATGCCAAAAAACCTAAATCTGCCCCATCACATAAAAGTGTAAAAAAAGCGAATATAAATGCAGTAATCCAAATCTTTTTGGGCGTTTGAATAGCTTCAGTGCTATTCATATTCTCTGTAACAGTCTTTGTTGTCATGTCCATATCCTCAGAAGGAACATGAGGCATCCCATGCCTCATGGCATTTGATTTTTTATTAGGCTGTAGCTTCCCTAATCATGTTTTTGGCAATAATAAGTTGTTGAACTTGCGTCGTTCCTTCATATAAACGGAACAAACGTACATCACGATAAAAACGTTCAATGGCATATTCACTGATATAGCCTGCGCCACCATGAATCTGTACACAGCGGTCAGCAACGCGGCCACACATTTCGGTCGCAAACATTTTTGCGCAAGAGGCTTCCGTACTAATGTTTTCGCCATTATCACGGCGGCGAGCTGCATCTAAGACCATACATTTAGCGGCATATATTTCGGCTTTTGAGTCGGCAAGCATGGCTTGAATAAGCTGGAAGTTCGCAATAGGTTGACCAAACTGTTTACGCTCAATCGCATAGTGCAATGCGTCGTTTAACATGCGTTCGGCGACACCCACGCTATAGGCACCAATGTGCAACCGTCCTTTATCCAGCACTTTCATGGCCGTTTTAAAACCGACACCTTCTACCCCACCAATCAATGCAGAAGCAGGTACACGGCAATTTTCAAAAATTACATCACAGGTGTGTGAACCCTTTTGACCCATTTTTTGGTCAATTTTGCCCAAGGTAATACCTGGTGTATTCGCTTCGACTAAAAAAGCTGAAATACCTCCCGACCCTTTAATTTCAGGATTCGTTCGAGCCATTACGGTAAAGGTTGCAGCATGGGGTGCATTAGTAATAAAACGCTTGGTACCGTTTAACACATAAAAGTCACCATCTTTTACCGCACTGGTTTTTAAAGAGGCAGCATCAGAACCAGACTCAGGCTCGGTTAAACAAAATGAACCAATAATTTCGCCACTTGCGTAACGTGGTAAATATTTCTGCTTTTGCTCTTCTGTACCATCAATCAAAATTGCACTTGAGCCAATACCGTTATTGGTTCCAATTAAAGAACGGAAAGCCGGTGAAGTTTGTCCAAGTTCAAATGCAACTCTGACTTCTTCTTCCATGGTGATGCCTAGGCCACCATATTCTTCGGGAATTGTGAGGCCGAACAAACCTAGCTCACGCATTTGCTGCACAATGTCATCTGGAATTTTGTCTTTCTCTACCACTTCGTTTTCACGAGGGATCAATTCATTTTTTACAAAATCTCGAATTGTTGAAAGTAACTGCTCCAACATCCCTTCATCACGGATCATCTTTGATCTCCCTTTTTATATATTTCCATCGTATCCATCAGCCATTTCCAGCTGGTCTGGATACCATGCTTTTAAATCTTGTTTAGTGCGGATGTGTTTCATAGTACGAGAACAAAAATACAAATTTCAAGCTTTTTTGAAAATTAATTTCGTTTAACGAAATTTAAATTTAGACCATTACGCAATATCAATAACTTATCTATTTTAAAAGATGATACCTACGCTATTAAGAGAAATAAGACTTGAAATAAATTCCAAAATAAGCATCATAAAAGGAATATAGTTTTGATATGCGAAACAAGGAATTCAAAAATGAGTGTGTCAACAGGGAATAATTTCGTAGAAGTCGACTTTTCTATTCAAAAAATAGCAGTTGTTAAAATTAACCGCCCAGAAGCAAAAAATGCTTTAAACAGTGAAGTTCGCAAACAACTAGCACAAGCTTTTACCGAGTTAAGTTTTAACGATGAGATCAATGCGGTTGTGCTCACAGGTGGTGAAGAAGTCTTTGCCGCAGGTGCAGATTTAAAAGAAATGGCAACCGCAACTTCCACAGAAATGTTATTGCGTCATACCGAACGTTATTGGAATGCAATTGCCCAATGCCCTAAACCCGTGATTGCTGCTGTAAATGGTTATGCATTAGGTGGTGGCTGCGAACTTGCAATGCATGCTGACATTATTATTGCAGGTAAAGGCGCAACCTTTGGCCAGCCGGAAATTAAAGTCGGTCTAATGCCAGGTGCTGGTGGTACACAACGATTATTCCGTGCTGTGGGTAAATTCCATGCTATGCGCATGATTATGACAGGTGCCATGGTGAAAGCCGAAGAAGCTTATTTGATTGGTCTTGTTTCACAAGTCACAGAAGACGACCAAACTATTCCAACTGCAATCCAAATGGCACAAAGCCTCGCAAAAATGCCTCCTATTGCCATGCAACAAATTAAAGAAGTTGCACTAATGAGCGAAGATGTTCCATTAAATGCAGGCTTAACTCTAGAACGAAAAGCATTCCAGTTGTTATTTTCTACCGAAGATAAAAATGAAGGCGTTCAAGCTTTTATCGAAAAGCGTAAGCCGTCGTATCAAGGTAAATAATTTAAAACCATAATAACAAAGGAATGAAAATGGCCAGAAAAGTATTAATTAGTGCAGGTGGTTCAGGGATAGGACGATGCATTGCCGAGGCATTTTTAAACAATCAGGATGAAGTTTTTGTTTGTGATATCAATGCTAAAAGCTTAGAACAATTTCAACAAGATTATCCAAAGCTACACATATATACCTGTGATTTAGCCGACCATGAACAAATTAAACTCATGTTTAGTCAAGCCATTCATAAACTTGGCGGTATTGATATTTTAGTCAATAACACAGGCATCTCAGGCCCGACCGTTGCAGCAGATGAGTTAAGTTTTGAAGACTGGAATACAGTTATTAATTTAAACCTGAATAGCACTTTTTTAATTACCCAGTTAGCCATTCCCTATTTAAAGCAAGCACAGGCAGGCGTGATTATTAATATGTCGTCTATTGCCGGCCGCTTAGGCTATCCATATCGACTGGCCTATTCCACTTCAAAATGGGGGTTGATCGGTTTTACCAAAACGCTTTCTATGGAACTCGGTGCAGATAACATTCGGGTTAACGCTATTCTTCCTGGAGCGGTAGATGGTGATCGGGTTCAGCGCGTATTACAGGCCCGTGCCGATGTAGCCCATACATCACTGGAAGAAGTGACTCAAAACGCACTGAAAAATCAGTCGCTCAAATATTTTGTCAATCCAAAGCATATTGCAGATTTATGCCTATTTTTAGCGTCAGATAGTGGTCGCTCAATTTCAGGGCAAATCTTACCCATTGATGGTGATAAACAATGCTTAAGCTAAATCACCCAACCTTATTTTTCCATTTAATTTCAAATATAGATTAATCATCAGGATGATCGACATGACTTATGATATTAAAAGCATGGCTGTGATTGGTGTAGGTGTCATGGGCAGTGGTATTGCTCAAATTGCTGCGCAGTCAGGTCATACCACTTATTTATATGATGCCAAAGCAGGCGCCGCAGAACAGGCCAAAGAAAAACTGGCTGCTACATTTCAAAAGTTAGTCGAAAAAAATAAGATTACGCCTGAGCAAGCAACAGCGGCAAATAACCATTTAATTGTTGCCCATCAAATTGAAGATTTAAAAAATTGTGACCTCATTGTAGAAGCAATTGTTGAACGTCTCGATATTAAACAAAGCTTGATGCAACAGCTTGAAGACATTGTTTCGGATACTACTATTTTAGCCTCAAACACTTCTTCTCTCTCTATTACAGCCATTGCGGCAAATTGCAAGAAGCCTGAGCGTGTTGTGGGTTATCACTTTTTTAACCCAGTTCCACTCATGAAAGTGGTTGAAGTCATTCGTGGTTTAAAAACAGATCCACTTATTATTGATGCTTTAAACGATCTGTCTCGTGCATTTGGTCATCGCCCTGTTGTAGCAAAGGACACCCCTGGATTTATTATTAACCATGCGGGCCGTGCTTATGGAACTGAAGCGCTCAAAATTTTAAACGAGAATGTCTGTGATATTAGTGAAATTGACCGAATTTTACGTGACGGCGTTGGTTTTAGAATGGGGCCATTTGAATTAATGGATTTAACTGGCCTTGATGTTTCGCATCCTGTGATGGAGTCGATTTATCACCAGTACTATGAAGAAGCCCGCTACAAACCAAGCCCGCTGACCAAGCAAATGCTAGATGCCAAGCAACTTGGACGTAAGGTTAATCAAGGTTTTTATAACTATGAAACCGGTTCAAAAACAGGTGAACAACCAGCCAAATTGGTAGAGCGTTTAGCACAATATCCAAAAGTTTGGATCGCTGCCGATTTCTTGGACGATAAAAAACAACTCGAAGATTATTTAACTCAGCAAAATATTGCCCTAGACACCAATTCTGAACCGCAAACAGATAGCTTATGTTTACTCGCTTGTTATGGTGAAGATACAACTCAAGCAGCTACTCGCCTAGGAGTTAATCCAAAGCATACTGTTGCGATAGACATGCTTTATGGCATTGCAAAACATCGCACCTTAATGCCATCACTCATTACTAAATCTGAATACCGACAAGCGGCTCACTCTATTTTCAATCTAGATGGAAATATGGTCAGTATGATTAATGAAAGTATTGGCTTTGTTGCGCAGCGTGTTTTAGCCATGGTCATTAATTTAGGCTGCGATATTGCCCAGCAAAATATTGCCACAGTAGATGATATTAATGCGGCTGTACGTCTTGGCTTAGGCTATCCATTTGGACCAATTGAATGGGGCGATCAAGTCGGTAGCGAAAAAGTCTTACTTATTCTGAACCGTATAACAGCACTTACCCATGACCCGCGTTACCGCCCTAGCCCGTGGTTACAGCGTCGTGTCGCACTTCATTTACCTCTTACTTTTACTCACGAGTCTTGAAAAGGAATTTCTCAATGTTAAATGCATATATCTATGATGGTTTACGTAGTCCATTTGGCCGTCATGCAGGTGAACTTGCCTCAATTCGTCCTGATGATTTGGCCGCAACTGTCATTCAAAAACTACTAGAAAAAACAGGTGTACCAGGCGCGGATATTGAAGATGTGATTTTAGGCGACACCAACCAAGCGGGTGAAGATAGTCGTAATGTGGCACGAAATGCACTATTACTTGCAGGCCTACCTGTCACTGTACCAGGCCAGACAGTAAACCGCCTATGTGCTAGTGGTTTAGGTGCTGTGATTGACTCAGCACGCGCTATTACTTGTGGTGAGGGTGAACTGTATATTGCAGGTGGTGTAGAAAGTATGTCACGTGCACCGTTTGTGATGGGTAAAGCGGAAAGCGCTTATAGCCGTGATGCAAAAATTTATGACACCACGATTGGCTCTCGCTTTCCAAATAAAAAAATTATTGCGCAGTACGGCGGTCATTCAATGCCTGAAACGGGCGATAACGTTGCAGCCGAGTTTGGTATTAGCCGTGAACAAGCTGACTTATTTGCAGCCCAATCACAAGCCAAATATCAAAAAGCCAAAGAAGAAGGTTTCTTTGCCGATGAAATTACGCCAATTGAGGTTTTCCAAGGCAAAAAATTGCCACCTAAGCTCGTTTCTGAAGATGAACACCCTCGCCCAAGCTCAACTGTTGAAGCACTTACAAAGTTAAAACCACTCTTTGAAGGTGGCGTAGTTACTGCGGGTAATGCCTCAGGTATTAATGATGGTGCAGCAGCACTTTTGATTGGTTCAGAAGCGGCAGGTCAAAAATATGGCCTAAAACCAATGGCAAAAATCTTGTCCGCTGCGGCAGCCGGTATTGAGCCACGCATTATGGGTGCTGGCCCGATCGAAGCGATTAAAAAAGCTGTTGCGCGTGCTGGCCTTACTTTAGATGACATGGATATTATCGAAATTAATGAAGCCTTTGCTTCACAGGTTTTATCTTGTTTAAAAGGCTTAAATGTTGATTTTAATGACCCACGTGTGAACCCGAACGGTGGTGCAATTGCAGTTGGTCATCCACTTGGTGCTTCAGGTGCTCGTCTTGCGTTAACAGTAGCGCGCGAGTTAATTCGCCGTAAGAAGAAATATGCCGTGGTGAGCCTATGTATTGGTGTAGGCCAAGGTCTTGCAATGGTGATTGAAAACGTTTCATAACCATTGAACCAGATATCCATTCATCACAACAGCGCAGTGATGAATGGATTTATTTTGCAGAGCGAAATATAATGGCAAAACTATTGCTTTAATTATATTTGAGGATCGAATGTCTCAAAACACGGAAACTGAAAAACCAATAAATTTTGATGAGATACGTTTAGATCCTATTTCGCATATACATCGGGAAAATAACCCGCAGTTTATTGCTTCTTTAGCACGCGGCTTAGAACTTTTAAGATGCTTTTCTGCAAATAATCAGGTGCTTGGTAACCAAGAATTAGCAAAAATGACAGGTTTACCTAAACCGACCATTGCACGTATTACCAATACCCTTGTGTCATTAGGTTATTTAAAACAATTACCTAACTCGACCAAATACACATTAGATATTGGTGTCTTATCCTTAGGATATGCAGCTTTATCTAACATCTCGATTCGTAATATTGCTCATCAATATATGGAAGAGATGAGTCAGTATGTTCAAGCGCCCGTAGCGATGGCAACGCGTGATCGCTTAAATATGGTGTATATCGATGTTGTGCAAATTGAAACAGCCTTAAATATGCGCCGTCCAATTGGTTCGACTTTACCACTGCATAGCAGTTCTATGGGACGAGCATGCTTGGCTGCGACTCCTGAACGTGAGCGCAACTTTCTACTTGATGCATTGAAACAAAAAAATCCAGAAAACTGGCCAGCCATCAAACGCTCATTAGAACGAGCTTTCCGTGATTATCAAGATTATGGATATTGTTTGTCTTTGGGTGAGTGGCATAAAGAAGTAAACTCAGTGGCTGTACCTTTGGTTAGCTCTAAACACGGTCTTTATGTTTTTAACTGTGGTGCGCCAAGTTTTCATCTAAATCCGGAAAAACTTGAAGGTGAAATTGGACCACGTTTAATCCACATGGTGCACAATATTCAAGATGCTTTGAATGAAACGCACTAACAATCGTACTTAAAACAGTTATGGTTGTGTTGATTAAAGTTCCACTTTCATTATGACGATAGGCATGATGAAAAACGCACTCTATACCCCAACCATTATTCTAATGGCGATTGCTGCAGGCATTTGTACAGGTGGAAATTATTTTAGTCAGCCACTTATTCATTCAATTAGTCTAAGCTTAAATTTAACTGAAACCACTACAGCATGGGTGCCCACTCTAGCCCAAATCACCTATGCCTGTGGCTTACTCTTTTTAATGCCGTTGGGTGACATATTAGAAAAGCGCAAGCTGCTATTTATCTTTATGTTACTAGCTTCAAGCGGATTAATTATTAGTGGCTTTTCACACAATATTTATCTTTTACTGCTTGGCACTGTTATTACCGGTTTATTTTCCAGCGCAGCCCAACTTTTATTACCGCTTGCTGCAAGTCTGGTTCCGATTCAACAAAGTGGCCGTGTTGTTGGCTTTTTACTGAGTGGGCTGATGATGGGTGTTTTACTCGCCCGTTCCCTTTCTGGGCTGATGTCTACACTTTTTGCGTGGAATATTATTTATCTGGTTAGTGGCTTTCTATTACTCATCATTGCCATTATTTTGCATCGTAATATTGGGTTATTCCCACCCACCAAATCTGAAAACTATGTAAAAACCATTCGTTCTTTACCAAAGATTTTTATTCAAAATCCACGTTTAAGAACCAGAACTTATATTGGTGGTTTTACATTTGCTTGTGTGAGTTTAACCTTTACCACCATGTCGTTGCTTCTGGCTCCGGCACCTTATTATTTTAGTGACTTTACCATTGGCCTTTTCGGTTTTGTTGGCGTGTTAGGAACTTTCGTTGCCAATTTCTCAGGCAAATTTATTGACCAAGGCTATATCCATAAAATTTCGATTTATTGCGGCATTGGGCTGATTTTAAGTTGGATACTTTTTTCACTTTTACCCTACCATTTCGCTTTTTATATTATTGCCTTACTTATTCTCTACGCTTCTCTTTCTGCGGTACATGTCACCAACCAAAGTATTGTATTTAAACTTAATCAAGAATTACGTTCACGGTTTAATGCCATTTATATGACAGGTTACTTTGCTGGCGGCGCTTTAGGCACAACGGCGGGAAGCTACGCTTGGAAACACTTCGGATGGAAAGGTGTCTGTATTTTGGGCTTAATTTTTGCCATTCTATGTCTTTATTATTGTGTGCGTGATGCAAAAAATCAGCACAATTAAAACTTGTGCTGATCTCAAAGTAGGCTAATAGTTCGTTATAAAAGCCCTAATAAACGTCCACGAATAATGTCTTCTGCCTCTTTGATAATGCAACTAACAAACTTAATATTCACTTTTTAAAACGAGTAAATTTTTCTTATTTTAATATTTATAACCAACAAAAAAATAATAATAAATTGCTTAGATTAATTATTTAACATACCATTACCAATATTAAATTTTTAATAATTAAGTGTATGTTCAACAAAAAAGAAATATTTTTCTTACCAATCAAAATAGATAATGAAACAGTCTATGCTGGTTTTTGGAAACGTCTTAGTGCTGGCATTATTGATATGCTAGTGATGATACCTTTGATGATAATAGGTTATTTTACTCAAAATATATCTATAATTATTTCAATGATCACTGTAGTTATTGCAGCTCTCTTCGCGATTACTTATATAATTTACTTTCACTATCGATTTGGTGCAACGATAGGAAAAATGGTGGTTGGAATAAAAATTACACGTCCCGATGGTAGTAAAATCACTCTTATACAAGCTGTGTTAAGATCTTCAGTTGATATTGTTTTTTGTATTATTACGGTTATATCCGAATTAATCGCATTAAGCTATGCTGATCCTGAAATATACCTAAATGCAGGGAAAATTGATCAAGCAAAATATATTCTACTTTTTTATCCAGCTTGGTACAGTATAGTTAACTCAGCAAGTGAATTATGGACTTGGAGTGAGTTTATTGTTTTACTTTTTAATAAGAGAAAAAGAGCTATTCATGACTTTATTGCTGGAACTATTGTAATTAAAAAACAATATTCAAAAAACTAATATAAGAGGGGGCAGAGTAAAACTTGAAGTGCGACATAAACCACCTAATTAATTTAAAGGGTTTATGGAGTATATAAAATTGTCATACCATCATCTTAACTTTGAAGATCGTACTGCATTAATGCTTGAGTCAAGAAAAGAAGGCTTTTCAGCCAGAAAATTTGCTGAACTCATTAAAAGACATCCTAGTACGATCTATCGTGAGCTTAAAAGAAATAGCATCAATGACGTTTATCAAGCTCGATATGCTTCTGATAACACCTTCGCTAGACGTAGACGTGGTCACAGAAAACTCAAAATCGATTCAATCCTCTGGAAATTTATTGTTGAAGCGATCCGTTGTTTATGGTCTCCTCAGCAAATAGCAAAGCGTTTAAAGACATTT
>NZ_JFWX01000041.1:0-33977 GCF_000588095.1 Acinetobacter sp. 1130196
GAAATACACGGCTCTGTATCTTGGCAACATTACCTGATGCAAAGGCAGAATCAGTGCGCAAGGCTTTAACTGAAGCTCTGAAATATTTACCTGCAGAACTGCGTAAAACGTTGACCTATGACCGTGGACGCGAGATGTCAGAACATAAAATACTCGAAGAAGATTTAGGCATAGATGTATATTTCTGTGACCCACATTCACCTTGGCAAAAAGGCACATGCGAAAATATGAATGGTTTAATTAGGCAATATTTACCTAAAGGGATTGATTTAAATCAGGCAGATCAGCATTATTTAAATCAAGTTGCCATGTCACTGAATACTCGTCCTAGAAAGGCGTTAGATTGGCTTACACCATTAGAGAAATTTGCTCAGCTTGTTGATTATCATATGGCTTTTGAAACTGTCGCACCTCATGTTTGAATTCGCCGTTGTTTCAGCAACAGGTGAAACACGCCAAATTGTATTACCGACATCATCTGCGACTAACACAGCTCCTGAAAAATCAATTGCTACCCCCACTGGGCGTCCATAAGCCTTCCCTTTATCACTGAGGAATCCAGTTAAAATATCTTGCGGTGGACCTGAGGGCTGACCACTTCTAAATGGTACAAAAATGACTTTATAACCACTGTGCGGCTTACGGTTCCATGAACCATGCTGACCGATGATCGCCCCCCCTCTAAATTGCGGCATCAATTCGGCTGCATAAAATGCGAGACCTAAAGAAGCAGTATGGTTACCTAATGCATAGTCAGGTTTAATTGCCCGAGCCACCATTTCAGGATTTTGTGGTTTTACACGTACATCTACATGTTGACCATAGTAGCTATAAGGCCAGCCGTAAAAAGCGCCATCTTGAACTGAGGTCATATAGTCAGGTACTAGGTCACTACCAATTTCATCGCGCTCATTAACCACCGTCCAGAGTTTACCGCTTTGAGGTTGCCAAGCCATACCATTTGGATTACGCAGTCCAGTTGCAAATGGACGTGACTGCCCACTTGCGATGTCAAACTCCATAATTTGTGCACGGCCTTTTTCTTGATCTAAACCATTTTCGGCTACATTACTATTGGAGCCGACGGTAATGTAGAGCTTTGTCCCTTCACGATTGGCAATGACGTTTTTGGTCCAATGATGATTTAAAGGACCACCCGGTAAATCTAGTACTTTAGTACCACTGGCAGTAATTTTGGTTGCGCCTTCTTGGTAAGGGAAACGCATAAGTGAATCTGTATTGGCAACATACAAATAGTTCCCCACCAGTGCCATACCAAATGGTGAGTTTAGATTTTGAAGAAATACGGTTTTCTGGTCAGCTATTCCATCTCCATTGGTATCACGAAGTAAAGTAATACGGTTAGCACTCGGATGAGATGATCCTGCTCGTCTCATCACAAAAGTCATAATTTTACCTTTAATGCCTTTGCTGTCTTCCGGTTTAGGCGGAGCATCTGTTTCAGCGACCAGTACATCACCATTCGGTAATACATAGAGCCAACGTGGATGTTCAAGTCCTTTAGCAAATGCTTTTACCTTTAAGCCTTCTGCCGGAGTTGGTGCAACACCACTAGGCCAGCCCTTCGCTGGTGCTATATTTACGGTTGGAATTAAGCTTGTTTTTGGTTCAGGTAACTTTGGTTCTGGACCGTAACTCTCGGTAATTGGATATTGAGAGGATGAAGCACACCCTGTAACTAGAAATACAACGGTCGTGCATAAAATCGGCATTAAAAAACGTGTGAGCATCTTTTATCTCCATTTCTTATTTTTTCGTAATATGCACAGGGTAATGCTTTAGAAGAGAGACTTATAGTTTATTTATTTAACTGTGCTGAGCAGTACAGTCTATATTTTAAAAATTTTAATACATAACCGAGTGTTTTCTAAGCACTTAAATCCCCTTCATCATAACTACAAATTAAAACTTAGCATTAGGATTTTTACGTAAAGTATTTAAAAAGCCCTCTTTATCTTTTGGAGAAATCATCACCTTCGCTATTCTTCCATTTTTCATATAACTAATTTTGAGCCGATCTAATGATAGTGCTGGAGAAGAAAGTGGATTATGGGTAGGTTCTATTTGAGTAATATCATTGATATTAATTTTCCATCGAAATACCAAGCTCTTAATGATTAATGTGTTGTTTTCTACTACGTAATACGTGTTAAAGACCGGAAGCCAAATAACCAAAATGACTAAACTATAAATCATGAGATGCGAAAAATTGGTGCCTATAGAAGAATGATGAACTTCTTGATAAATTTTAAAAATAATATTGGCAGTGATCACAACAAATATTAATAAAAGCCACCAATCAATTTTTGATCTAAATTTCAAAAGTTATCCTCTACATCTAAATCTCATTTATAACGAGTCTTTCTATATTTTTATAAAATAATTGAACTAAAAATTAGCTTTAAATGTTAATGATACAAAATCTCGATCATCTACCGTGCTAAACTCATTAGAACCAAAAAAGTTATTATAGGCAATCTCTGTTGTATATTTTTGCTGATAAGTCATAGATAACGCCGCACTTACACTCATTTGCCCTTCTTGAAAGTTTTGGCTATATCCATAAACATCATGTCTAAAACTAAGACTTGGCGTAATCACTGTAGAGGGTAAAATATCTTGATAATTTAATGCGCCACGTAATCGGTAGCCAAATGACCATTCATTAAAAAAACCATTTTTATTACAAAAGCGTTCATTCAAGTTATCTATTTCTGTATTAGTAAGATGAGCTGTACCATACGGCGTACATTTAAAATCGCCTGTTTCAGGATTATAAGCCTCTGTTGACAGCTCACTACGGCCAAATGCGCCTGTCCGGCCAAACCGATGATTACCAATATCTGCAATATGGTTTAAGGCAAACTCTGTAGACCATGTCATCGAATTTGCGCCCCAAATATTGAATATGCTATCAGTTGCTCCAACCGAAAATTGTGTTACGGGTAAGCGTACATATCCTTGAATATATTGACCCAATTCAACAGTTTTTCCCGGCGGCGCAAATGGCGTTCCTTCCGATAGTACTTGAGCATAGACAATGTCTGTGCCGTTTAGTTGTAAAGGTTGATTAGGTTTGTGGGTTAATTCACTAAAAACGGTTGTTGTGCCAACTTTACCAGTCAGACTTAATCCAAACATTTTGATATTTTCAGGATAGATAGAAAAATAATTTGCGGTATTAAAATGTTCGGGTCCTGCTGCCGTTACAGCCGTTCCATCAAAGTTTGCATTACGGCTATGGTAGTTCGCATAGTAAATACCTAACTCAGCATTATTTAAACTGGGTAATGTCTGTTTTAAAGCAATGCCATATTGGCCATTATCCTTTGCTTTTCTACTTTCTGCACGTGGAATATAGGTACGTAAACGAATTGCGGTATCCGATAATTTATCTCCACCTCCAGCAATCAGAACTGGACCTGCATTTTTGGGCACAAAATCTGAAATCTCAAAGAAAGTTCCGTTACCATCAACAACTGAAGGTCTAAATTTAAATTGATAGAACCCTTCTATTTTCAAATTTTTATTAATGCTTGTGTCGAATGAAAACATTTCGGTTGGAATAATTCTTTCTTTTACATCACCACCCGGTCGGTTAATTGCAGCAAAATCGAATGCACTCACTGAATTTAAACCGTTTTGAAAAAACTGAGATTTCCCCCAATTTAAAGTCTGTTTGCCTAATTTTAAATTGATGCTTTTTCCACCGCCCAGTTCAAAATCTTTCCATATATAGGCATTCCATAAATCGATACCTTTGAATTTTGCAAGCCTTGGCCACGCTGAATCATTAAAGGGTTTAAAGTCTCCGTGCCCTGTCTCATAGGCATGGTCATACCAGTATTTAGTGCTAATGACCGCACCCTGCTGTTTTCCATTTAGCTTAACTTCAGTTATACCTCTGATGATCTGTGAAATGGCATCATATTTACTAAAATTCATACGCCCATCATCACCATTCACATCAATGCTAGCGCCTTGTTTGCCTATTTTGTTTGCATCAGGCCGATAAAGTAATGAAACGGATGGATCTTGGGTACTCCAACTGGCTCCTAAGCTTAATATCGTTTTTGTATCGACCTTCCAGTCTTTATCAATATCAAAACTGGCTGCATTTGCTTTAGACATAAATAAAATTAGGCTTAATGAAACACCTATTTTTTGAATATATAAAACGTGATTATTTCTTTGATTTAAATAGATGTAATGACCCATCATATTATCTCCCTATCAATATGATTTTTCTTATTTATTGCTTATTACTCAAAGCCATCCATTGGCTTTTAAATGGTTTACCTAAACAGGTATTTTTTGCACTAGGCTGGTTGTTCGACCTGATCTAACTGTTGAATAAATTGTTCAGCTAAAGGCCAATAGCCAAAGCCAGATGCAGGGTTTAAATGTCCCACTTCCCCCAGATTTACGAGTTGACTCCCCCACTTTCCTGCCATTTCACTTACAGCTTCATAACGAGCTAAATGGTCATTGGTGCTTGCAACCAAAATGCTGGGGAAAGGTAGTGTTTGATTAGGTAAAGGACTCCATCCTTCTTGATGAAGTACGGTTGGGCTTGGATAATTTTCTGGCCAGCTTTCGTTTAAGTCAGGTGGAGCCACAAGCAAAGCACCTTGAATTGGTCTTTGATATTTTGCAGCCCAGTGTATTGTCATCAGCACACCTGCGCTGTGTGCAACTAAAATGACAGGCCCTTGTATTTGTTCGAGTTGTGCCTGAATAGCAGTAACTCTATTTTCACAATTGAGTTTATTAGTTTCTACAGGTGGTACAGAGCGAACCTTTGCTAGCTTTGTTTCTAAGATCGTTTGCCAATGCTCGGGAACATGATCGCGTAACCCCGGAATAATTAAAATTGTTGCTTTGGTTTGTATTTTTTCCATTTCGACGCCTGTGAATTTTGCCATCTAGGAGGCTTAAGAATTTTTATAAAACTCCATTCACAATAAAGGCTCATTTCAGTTAATGGTGTACATAAGGCGTCACGGACTTTTCATTTGACGACACATCTTTTTAAAATTTCGTAAATTAATTAAAATAGTTTTTGTAATTACAAATGAGCCAAAAGAATAGCTTTAAAATTAAGTAGACATCACGATTAGGCGCTTAAATAAAAGCTTTTGTAATGTGGATATTTTAGTTATAACTAGATATGAGCTGTAAGGAATATGGCTGATTAAGAACAGGAGATAATAAAATGGTGCCTCTTGCGCATACCGCCTCTTTAAAAAATTATTTGGCAGTTGCTCAGCAATTAGATCTAAATCCCTACCATTTATTATCACGTGTTGGGCTTAGCCAAACTCAATTGAATGATCTTAAACAACGTATTCCTGTAGATAAAGCCATTACCTTGCTTGAAGAATCAGCCCAGATGAGTAATTGTGATGTTTTCGGTTTACACATGGCTGAACAACGTGAAATCGCGGATTTTGGTGAACTAAGCTTATTATTAAGTTACCAATATACTTTGAGAGAAGCGCTACAAACGATTGTTCGTTATAGGAATTTACTCAATAACTCACTTGAAATATATATAGAAGAAATTGACGATACAGTTGTTATTCGAGAAGAGGTTATAACCACAACTTGCGGGTATAGTCGCCAAGCGACGGAACTTGCTTTAGGAATTACCCATCGTTTTTGTGCAGCACTCATGATGCAAAAATGGCGGCCGTTAAGTGTCCACTTCACTCATAACCCACCCAATGATTTAACTCTGCATCGACGGATTTTTGGCTGTGCGCTAGAGTTTGGTAGTGACTTTAATGGTATTGTTTGTACGGCAGCCGAACTTGATACAACAAACCCTCAAGCAAATTTGGCTATGGCTAACCATGCACAACGTTATTTAGATATTTTGCAAAATAGCAATGAATCGACCATGATTTTTGATATTCGTAAAAGTATTTATCTTCTCTTGCCAATGGGACGCGCTACGATTGATCAAGTCGCTCAAACACATGGTATTCATGTACGGACTTTACAGCGTCGATTAGAAGAAGCTCAGACGAGTTTTAGTGATTTAATGAATGAAGTACGCAAAGATCTCGTATTTCGTTATTTAAAAAATCTAAATTATTCACTTGCTCAAGTGTCTGATATTTTAGGTTACTCAATGCCGAGTTCTTTTACACGTTGGTTCATTAGCCAGTTTGGTATGTCACCGAATACGTGGCGTAATCACAATAAAGCCCTGCTTAATTAATTCTTTTGTGTTTGATACCAAATGAAGTCATTTAAAATGTAAGGAAGCTGGAGAACCACTCCAGAACTTCCTTAAAAATCTAATTTTTAAAATTAAAACCACAAGCGCATAAGTCCAAGAACCAATACCACTAAAAAGATGCTTTCGCCGATCATTAAAAGGATTGGTTTAATGCCGACAGATGCTAATTCTTTTAACTGAGTTTTCATCCCTAAAGCACTAATTGCGATGACTAAAAACCAGCGTGATAAGTCATTAATTCCATTTTGAACCATCGCTGGTACCCATCCTGTACTGTTAATACAAGCGAGTAGTAGAAAGCCAACAGCAAACCAAGGCAGTAATGGTGGTCGCTCTCCGGTTGAATCTGCTCCTTGCATACGGGTAATCATAGCCGCACAAACAATTACTGGAAGCAGCATTGCTACACGCATAAGTTTAACTACAGTCGCCGTATCACCTGTTTGAGTAGACATGCTATAACCAGCGCCGACCACTTGCGCCACATCGTGAATCGTAGCACCAAGAAACACACCAGCCGCTTGTGGTGATAACTCTAGCCACTTCGCAATCATCGGATAGACAATCATTGCAAAGGTTGAAAGTGCTGACACACCAATCACGGTAAACAAGGTCGCTTTTTCTTTTTGCGGATGATTTGGAAAAGCAGCCGATAGTGCCAATGCGGCTGAAGCACCGCAGATTGCCGTGGAACCACCAGTGAGCATGCCAAATAGTTTTTGGAAGCCTAAGATTTTAGCGGCAATAACAGAAACGGCAATTGTGACAATAACCAGAGTAACGACTAACGCAACAGGCTGCCAACCTAGTGCGGTAATTTGTCCTAAAGTTATACGCATGCCGAGTAACGCGATGCCCATCCTCAGCACACTACGTGCGGTGAACTCGATACCTACCTTACATTTACTTTCAGCCGCTAAAAAATTCACGCTCATGCCGAGCAGTAGTGCAAATAGCATGACTGGCGCACCATAGTGCTCTGATAAAAAACAGGCAGCCGCAGCAACGACCGAACTGACTACAAAGCCTGGTGCTAATTCTCTTGTACGCTGGGAAAAATTTTTCAAAACTAAACTATTCATGATTTTCCCCACAGCCCATCACAATAAATACCTTGTCCTCGATCACTTCTACGGGATAGGTTGCAACTTTGAGATGAGCAGAATTAACTAAACAGCCATTTGTTAAATCAAAGCGGAGACCATGGGCACAGCACTGAATCACTCGTCCTTCTAGACGTCCACTAAATAGCGATGCGCCCTGATGAGGACAGCTGTCATCGATTGCATAAAATTGAGTCGCAACGTTAAATAGTGCGAGAGTTTTATCTCCAACTTTTAAAAAAGCCCGCTCACCTGAATTGGGAATTTTTTCAAAAGGCACTTCAAATCGATTAGTCATATCAACTCTCCTTGCCCCAAAAGTGCTTCTTGCATCGCTTGATAAAGTACATCTGCTGATTGCGCGCCCACCAAGGCTGAAGCCCGATCAAAAATAAAATAAGGCACGCCATTACCTCCTGTACTTGCAGAGATAAAATCTTGATGATCATGAATAAGTAAATCTTTGAACAGTTCATGCGGAAAACCACAGCGTTTCGCAATTTTGTATAAAGTAGTGGTATTTCCGATGTCTAACCCATCATAAAAATATGCAGCAAAGAGTTGTTCTAACAACGCATTGCACTGCTCAGTAGTACCTATCTTTAAAGCTTTATCAAATAAGCGATGAGCTTTGGCCGTATTTGGCATCCGTTTAATTTGTTCAAAATCGATCTTAAGCCCCACTTTATTAGCGGCTTTATTGACCTGCTCTTGTCTCATACGAACTGCTGTTAAGCTACCTAACCGTTTCAAATAAAATGTTTGAAACGGTACCCCTTCAACAGCTAAATCGGGTATGAGCTGAACACCTCGCCAGTGCACGATAACTTTGACTTGGGGGTGAAGCTGATAAAATCTATTTATAGCGATCAGTAATTGACGTTTTCCGATCAAACACCAAGGACAAATAAAGTCAAAAAATACATCAATGTGTAATTGCCGAATCATCATTTGTTATTCATCCCGCATTTTTGTATTTGGTTACCTGAATGATTTTTAAGCTCAGTTATTCCTTGTTGCTCAAAGCGTGCGATATCTTTGTGATAATGGCGTTTGGCATAAAAAAATACGGCTGCGGCTGCAATACTGACCAATGGCATAAGTTGAAATGCGCTATGTAAACCAATCACATCAGATACTTTGCCAACGACTAAAGGACCAAGCGCTAAACCAAGAAAATTGTTAGCTAAAGTGAGTGTTGCAAATGCAGAGCCATGAACTGAGTTATGTGTAAGATTGGCCACCATGGCACTAGATGGCCCATTGGTTCCTAGGGCAATAAACATTCCGAGGCAGATGAGAAGTAACTGGTTACGTCCCGCAGGCACAGCAAAAGCAATTAATAAAAGAACACAACCGAGCAAGCAGTATGTAATCGCTAAACTGACCTTACGATCTGGACAGTTACGGCCCAAATAATCACACAACATGCCGCATAGAATTGTGCCTACTGCACTACATAGCAAAATGCCCGCTGCCATTACACCTGCCTTGTCGGTACTCATGCCGTAATAGCGATTGAGATAACTCGGCATCCAGACAATCACTGTGCCACCAACAAATAATTGCAGACCACTACCAATGTAAGTGGCAATAACTGAACGACTTGAATATAAAGTTTTTAAAGGGCTTTTAATGTGCTGGGTTTTACTACGAATTTTATTTTGAGGTGCTGTGTTTATTCTGTTTTCTTTCACTAAAATTGGATATAGAAAGGCCAAAATGAGACCAAATAAAGCAATACCACCAAAAGCCCAACGCCAACCGAAATGCTGTGCGAGTACACCACCTAAAGCCACACCCAAAAACGAGCCAAATACGCCGCCCGCCATAAAAGCACTGGCGAGTGTTGCACGCATTTCTCGTGGAAAAACAGCTACCACTACCGCGATTCCAACGCTGCCATAAGCAGCTTCACCCACACCAACCATAAAACGAGCAATAAACATTTGCTCATAATTTTCAGCCAGTGCACATCCTAAAGTCGCCAAACTCCATAACGTCGCCATAATGGCCAAGCTTTTCACTCGCCCAAAACGGTCTGCCATTAAAGACAACGGCAGAGTCAATAAACCCACCATTAAAGCGACAATGCCACTGAGCAAACCTAACTGACTGTCGCTGAGCAACCACTCATTTTTAAGTAAAGGAAAAACTGCGTTTAAGACTTGTCGTGACATGTAATCTGAAATGAGCAAACCAAATGTCAAAGCAAAAACAAGCCATGCATAACGACGAGGTATACTGATTGACGTATCAACATCGCTCATCTGATCTGAATACTGATGTGCATTCATACGACCTCCTTGTATTTTTTATAATTTCTATTTTGCTAGTGCAGCAGCGCACTTTTAAAAACAAAGCGAATAAGCTGCACTACATTTGAGGTCTACATTCCGTTAGACCTTGTCATATTAGTTACGCTGCGGCACACCCTTTTGCCCTGTTTTACGATTAGGTGCCATACCATTTGCGATTAGGGTTTCTTCAATACTGTTGTATTGCACCCCAATACGATAAATTTCACGGGCTTCTTTTCCTGAGGCAATTTCACGGCCTAATTCATGGGCAATCCGAACAGTTTGCTTAATTTGCTCTACAGATGAAAAACGGCGTCCGTGATGATCAATGATCGTGTCTTCGTTCCCCACACGGGCATGTAAACCCATTGCCATCGACATGGTATTAAAAGGCAATACATTTTTGAGAAGAGATTCTGATGTCAAAGTACATCCATCGGGTACGCGATGAATAAAATTAAAGAAATTAAATGGATTTGGGCCATCGAAACCGCCACCGATTCCAATCCAAGTTAAGTTTAACGGCCCCATGTACAACCCTTTACGCACCATACGTTCTAGCGTCTCAAGCCCATGCATACCGGTTAATTGAAAGTGCGGTTGAATATTGTTTTTGCATAAGCGTTTGATGTGTTCAGTTACCCATGCAGGCCCAGCTGGCACGGTCATCTCTGCATATGCTGCCTGAGTCGCTGGATGTGCCAATGAAGTCCCTTCTAAATATTCAGGATAGAGCAATTCCATAATATTCATTTGGGTAGTGTTAATTGCTACCGTAACCTGATCGGGCTTTGGTGTAAGTTCAGCCAACATATGTCGGGTGTCATCACTTAGCCATAATGCAGCCTCACCTTCACTCTCTGGTGCAAATGAAATCGAACCACCTACCTGAATAATCATGTCAGGCACAGCTTCACGAACCCCTGCAATGAGTTCATTAAACTTTGACAAGCGTTTAGAGCCTTTGCCATCAAGCTCGCGGACATGTAAATGCAGCACCGTCGCGCCCGCTTCATAGCACTCAACCGCTTTTTGTATTTGCTCATCCATGGTCACTGGAATATCTTCGGGAAAGTCTTCCGGCATCCATTCGGGGCCATACGGCGCAACCGTGATTACCACTTTTTCCATATTTTCCGGGTGCAATGAGTCGTCAAAGAATTGCATGTGCATCTCCTCATATATTTTTAGAATTTTCAATTAGATAAAATTATTTAGCCAATAACCTTAATAGGTTGCGTCACCAATAATGCCGGCCCGTTCCATTTTTCGGTGGCAAGGTGGGTAATCCATGACTGCATAATGTTGTGTGCTGCGGTTATCCCAGATGGCAATGCTGTTAGGCTTCCAACGCCAACGCACTTGAAACTCTGGAATATAGGCTTGAGAAATTAAGTAACGTAGTAGTTCAGCTGCGCCCGGATTGGCATCTTGTCCAAATCTGACGCGTTCTTTGGTGTGATAGTTACTGAAGTGAGTTGTGAAAGCGTTGACGTATAAAATTTTCTCGCCCGTTTCAGGATGAGTACGTACCACTGGGTGCTCAGCATCGGGAAACTTTGCTTTTAAGTCCAAGCGTTTTTCAAGCGGCATAGCCGCACCAAAACTCGCTTCTATGCTGTGATAAGCACGTAAGTCTGCAATCTTATCCTTAATATCGTTGGGTAAAGACTCATAGGCCATCACCATATTGGTCCACATGGTATCGCCACCTACAGGTGGGCATTCAACACAATGCAACACGCATCCCATCGGCGGAACCTTGCGCCAGCTTGCATCACTGTGCCAAGCATTTTCATAACGATCGACAGGACTTTCAGGGTGTTTATAAATCTGCACCAAACCCGGATGATCAGGATGGCTGCCTACCGCAGGATGGTCTTCTAACTGTCCAAATTTTTCCGCAAATGCGACATGATCCTGACGGGTTAAGTGCTGATCTCGCAAGAACAACACACGATGTTTAAGTAGTTGTGTGCGAATTTCAGCAAATAATCCATCATCATAAATCGCATCAGCGAGTTTGACTCCACTGAGCTCTGCACCAATATTGCAAGTTAACTGTTCAATTTGCATAAGAAATCCCTTCAAATTACAAAGATTGATGAACCTATTGTTTTACGTGCTTCCAAATCACGATGAGCTTGTACGGCATCCTTTAACTCATAGCGCTGATTAATTTCAATTTTGATTCGTCCATGTCGAACATGATCAAATAATTCATTTGCCAGTTCTTTCTTCTCGGCAGGATCTGCAATGTAATCTGCCAAAGCTGGACGTGTGACAAACAATGAACCTTTCACGGCGAGTAATACCGGATCAAAAGCAGGGATTGGACCAGACGCTGTCCCTACGCAGACCAACAAACCACGGCGTTTGAGAGAGTCTAATGAACTCATAAAAGTGGCTTGGCCAACACTATCGAAAACGACATTTACACCCACGCCGCCTGTTAACTCACGTACGCGCTCAGCAACATTTTCATGACTGTAGTTAATGACATGATCACAACCGTGAGCTCGCGCTACGGCAGCCTTTTCTTCTGAAGATGTGGTCCCGATAACAGTCAAGCCCAGTAATTTAGCCCATTGAGAAACGATCAGCCCAACACCACCAGCAGCTGCATGTAATAAAATTGAATCGCCCGCTTTAAAGTCATAAATGCGGCGCATCAGATAAGCAGCGGTCAACCCTCTCATGGTCATCGCTGCCGCTGTTTCACAAGAAATTTCTTCGGGTAATTTAATTAAAGCATTTGCTGGAATTAGACGGTGGGTACTATATGCACCTAAGGTATTTAAAAAACCTGTATAAGTAACTCGATCACCTACTTTAAGCTGATTAACTCCTTCGCCTAAAGCTTCAACGACACCTGAAGCTTCAACGCCCATGCCATTAGGCATTGGAATTTGATAGGTTCCATTACGAAAATATGTATCGGCATAATTTAGGCCGACTGCCACATGACGTAGGCGTACTTCTCCAGCTTTTGGATCTCCTACTTCTACATCTTCATAGCGCATTACTTCTGGCGTTCCTGTTCCATAGAAACGTATAGCTTTCGTCAACGTCATGTCCTATTCCATATTTTGGTTTTTTATTGAGTGCCTATAAAAGCAATAACCAAAATTACAACAGTTAGGATATGGGCCACTTTACATTTGACGACACAAGCTTAACGTTTAATGACAGCCGAACTTTATTAAAGTTGGTTTTATATTTATCTAACGAAATAAGGATTATGTTCATACCTATGAAAAATTAAAATAATTTTAAATCTTTACGATTTGTTTTTTTAAGTTAGCTTTTTAAATGCACTATTTTTTAATTTAAAATTCATTTAACCTGACTTACTTTAATTATTAACTTTTACGATAGCTCAGGCGTTTAATTAAGTTCATCTATCTTATGTCAAAAAATTTAGCAACATTGATCGGTTTAAGCGCAATCCTGATGTGGGCCTCTATGGTGGGCTTTGTAAAACATATTACGACCGTGATTGGACCAGATGTTGGCATTACACTGATCTATTCCTTAAGCGCTTTGCTACTGCTTATTATTTTTAGGCTGCCAAATTTTAAGTTAATTTCTAAAAAATATTTAATTTTAGGGGCAATTTTATTTATTGCTTATGAACTCTGCTTTTCGTTTGCACTTGCCTATTCAAAAACAGCACAACAAGCAATTGAAGTAAGCATTGTGAACTACCTTTGGCCAAGCTTGACCGTTTTAGCTTTTGTCATTTTTAGAGAGTTAAAATTTAATATCTTTATTATTTTAGGTTTAATTATTTCGATTTTCGGCATTACTTTTATTCAGACCGGAAATGGCGATTTTAGTCTAAGTCGAGTTATAGACAATTTTTATAGTAATCCTCTAAGTTATATTTTGGCTTTTATAGGTGCAATTATTTGGGCTTTGTACTGTGTATTAACCAAGAAAATAGGTAAAGGACAAAACCCTATTTCTATTTTCTTTATTGGCGTCGCTCTAACATTGTGGTTAAAGCTATTCTTTAGTGGTCAAGCTGTTTTACCTACACTCGATTTAAATACGACTTTATCTCTCGTCTTTGCCTCTACAGCAATTGGGCTAGGTTATGCAGCATGGAATATTGGCATTATTCATGGCAACACCACGATGCTAGTGGTGGCTTCTTACTTCACTCCAATCATTTCATCTTTACTGGCCATGCTGGTTTTACAAACCGAGTTATCAATCAGCTTTTGGCAAGGAACCGCTATGGTTACAGCCGGTTCACTCATCTGCTGGCTTTCAACAAATTGGACAGTAATCCGCTCTTATTTCAAAAAGAATTAAAAGCAGTGATGAGTAACAGAACTAGTATTAGTTTTTTGCCCTAAAGCAAAATTTACAGCTTCTTTTGCATGACTAGAAGGAAATTGCTCTCTTTATTAAATTTATAAACTGTTTTATAAAATATATTTTTTAAAACCAATTAATAAAAACTTTATGTTAGAAACAGATCGCTTAATCTTAAAACCATTTGTTCAAGAAAATTTATCTACAGTCATTGAAATGTTACAAGATAAAGATTTTATGGCTTTTTCACCTTATAGTGGCTTAACAACTGAAGCTGCAACGAGTCGTTTTTTTGAAATATTAGAGCATTATAAAAATTATAATTTTGGCAAAATGGCTGTGATCTTAAAAGATACCCATCAAATTATTGGTTATTGCGGTTTTGAAATATGTGAAGTTGATGGCCAAACCGAAGCCGAACTAGGTTTTAGACTTATTAAAACTGAACGAAATAAAGGCTATGTTCTTGAAGCTTCACTTAAGTTACTAGAAGACATGAAAAATCGGAACTTTAAGCATGTGATCGCTTTTTCAGAAAAAGAGAATTTACCTGCTCACAATCTATTAAATAAGCTTGGTTTTGAAAAAACCACCTCATCTAGTTATATGAATATGGATGTTATCTTTTTCAAAAAAGACCTATTATTTTCTTCATAAAAATAATGTATTCCTATAAAAAATTTAAGCTAGTGAAGATCTAATTGCTTCAAAGAAAACACTATTAAACTCAAATCAAAAAATTCAGAATTCACGCAAATTTCACGACAGCCTCTTTAAGTTAATTTTATAAAGTTGGCTAGGATTTAAATATGAAAATTATAACCACTGCCCTAGGGCTGATTACCTTAGTAGGTCTAACAGCGTGCAAAAGCGTGCCTAGTTATTCAGGTGATTATGGTAAAGCCGAACGACAAATTACTGGCGTCACATTAAATGATGAGCAAGCACAAGAGATTGGTCACCGTTTTGTTGCTGCATTTAATACTCTTGGTACTCCATCTTTTGTAAGTAATGCGAGTCAACTTTATGCGGATCAGCTCTATATCAACGATACACTTTCCCAGTTCTCGCAAAAAAAAGATCTAATTAAACACTTTGAGGGTATGAACGCACGAGTAAGTAACGTCACTGTAAAACTGATTAGCGCAACTCACCATCAAGATACAGCCTATATTCATTGGTATATGGCTTATGACTTTAAAATGCTAGGCCGTACAAAAACCATGGCTTCTTATGGCATTAGTCAAATCAAAATTAATGAACAACAACAAATTATTTTCCAACAAGACTTCTGGGACCCTGCGAATGGTCTCTACCGTTCTTTACCTGTATTTGGAGGAGTTTATAAATGGATATTGCCATTCAAAAAAGTCGAATCTTAATACTACTGGGTATTTTAATTGCGTCTCATGCAAATGCTGCTGAACTGAAAAAATGCAGTTCAGCTCCTTTAATGGTAACGAGTCAAAAAGTCGGAAATGTTAGCTACTTTGCCGAAGATTGCCTAAAAAGTTGGCAGAACCAAAGCATAAAAATGGACTTTAGTTATAACCGAGATATTCCTGAGTGGGCATTTAAGCGAGCAGCAACTCACTATTTAAAGAAGAATATTAGTGGATTTGATGCTAAATCCCCGCTTAATCATATTAATGAGCTTTATAGACCAATCAAGAGCGGAGATTTATATAGTCTTTCTTATCACCATGAAAATCAAAAACTAGAGCTAAAATTAAACCAGAATCTACTCGGTTCTATAATTAATCCGAATGCAAATCAATATTTTAAAATCTGGTTTGGTACTGAACCATTTAATGCTAAATTAAAACAACAACTATTAAATTAATGGCTTAATAAAATCTCATGGGTAATCATTTTATCCTCATGGTTGAGGACCATTTTGAGCTGGCGGCGACCGTGTGTGAATTTCTTGAAGTACATGGTTACGTCATCGATCATGCGCGTAATTTAGATGCGGCACGTTCTTTTCTTAAGTCACAGCATTATCATCTTTTGTTGCTCGACATCAACTTACCCGATGGCTCAGGTTATGATTTGTGTAACTGGTTACGGACCGAACAAGGCATTGATATGCCAATTCTTATGCTCACTGCTAGAGATACTTTAGATGATAAACTTAAAGGATTTACTGCTGGCACGGATGATTATTTAGTTAAACCATTTGATTTTAATGAGTTGGTCATGCGTATTCGAGCACTGATCAAGAGAGCGGCAGGTGAAGTCGCAAATCACAAAATTCAAATTCATGATTTAATTCTCGACAGCGCAACTCAAACTGTTATTCGTGCCGGAAACAATATCGAATTACCCCCTATTCAATTTAAATTATTAAAAATTTTGATGCGTCAGTCTCCTAAAGTAGTAACTAAGCAGGAACTTATGATGGAGCTATGGGGTGATGAAGAACCTGAAAGTGATGCTTTGCGCAGCCACATTTATAACCTACGGAAAATGATAGATAAACCTTTTGACCCTAAACTATTACATACAGTAGCAGGCGTCGGTTTAAAAATTGCTTTAGACGATACTGCCGATTAATTTAAATAGACGACTACTATTAAACCTGTGGTCATCTCTAAATCCAGCTCAGGATGAGTCGTTAAGTAATATTGCCGATCAAACAACTCAACTCGCCAACCTAATTGTTTGCAAAGCTTTTGGACCAATTGCAACCCGATGCCGTGTCCTTTGGCTTTTAAAGAAAGTTGCGAGTCGCTGAGTTCCTGAACTTTCATATCATTAGGTAAAGAAATTCCGATACCATTATCGGCAATAATTAAGCTGTTTTTTTGTTGAATAATATCAATTTGTGAACCTTGGGAATAATTCAGAGCATTACGCAAAATATTGCCTAGAACCATTTTAGTCATAGAGGGATATAACCAGCGTGGTTGTTCGGCTGAGTCTGGGTGAATATGAATATTTATACCTTTACTCACACTTACCCCTTCTAAACTTTCGACTAAATCCCTCACAATTTCAGATAATAAATTCTTTTCAGACGGTAAATTTTTTACCGTATTACGGGCAATTGCGAGCAAGGTGTCGACGAGCAATTGCATGTCTTCAATTGTATTGTGAAGACGAGTTAAAGATTTATCTTCTCCATATTTAGTCTGACAAAGTTGTACATTACCTTTTAAAATCGTGAGCGGCGTACGTAACTCATGGCTGACATCGCCGGTAAATTCTCGTTCACGTCGAATAAATTCACTTAAAACCTGATGATATTTTTCCAAGGCTTGTTTGAGATATTCCGCCTCCATATTGCCATTGGTATTGATATCTTTAAAAGGTGATGCTTGTGTATCTTGGTGTGCCCAATCAATATTTTCTAATGCATTTGCCAAACGGGTAATAGGGGAAAAATAGCGTCTTGCTCTTCGATTTGACCACCACAAAAAGCTATATAAAACAGATAAACTAAACATAAGTGGTGCGAGACCAAAAAGCCAAACCAGCTTATTGACATTACTTTCGCCAAATACCAACAGTACATGCTGACCATTACGTTCACCATATACCGTCATACGTTCTTTGCCATCAACAAATATCCGATGTACCCCACTTTCTAGATGCATATCTTTAAAAGGTTGTGGGGCTACTTGAGTATTCCACCGATATCCATATAAATTTTTAGTATCTGGCAGGTCTGCATTTGGGTTACGTTCTATACGCAACCAGTAATGTTCCATTTCTTGTTCTAAAGCGGTTTTAAGTAAAGAGCCTTTAATCACCCAAGCACTACAAGCCAACCCGACCACAATTGATAAGGCAATTAGACCAATCTGCAACCAATAATATCGATTGAACATTTGGGCTAATGGATGAGCTTTGCCATCGTTTCGAGTTCTTATCATATTTTATCGCCGAGATAGGCTATCGAAATTACAATGATCTCTTTTTAAATAAAAAGTGACCAATGACCCACTCTTGTCCTTGTTCAAAACCAAAAAGTTCAGCACAAGCCATGAAGAAAATACGCCAGCGTTGCCACCAAATATTGGCATCTTTGCCATAGATCTTTTTAAACAGTGGCTTGAGCTCTTCCTCTTGATTATCCATATTATTAAGCCAAGCGTTTGCCGTTCTCATATAGTGCTCACCCGACCATTGCCAATGTTGAGCCAACTCTAAATGCTCTTGAAAATGCAAAAAAGTTGAAGTCGAAGGCATTAAACCGCCAGTAAAGAAATACTTGGACATCCAATCATAGTCTGATTTTACTTCAAAAGGATAATGCAAAAAGCGATGACAGAAAATATGACACCAGAGTAATCCTTCCGGCTTTAACCACTTCTGAATTTTTTCAAAAAGTCGCTGATAGTTTCGAACGTGTTCAAACATTTCGACCGATACAACACGATCAAATCGGGCTTGGTCTAATTCGAGAACATTCACATCACAGGTCAGTACTTCAATATTGCTTAAACCTCTTAACTTTGCTTGCCCGAGAATATGCTTTTTCTGGGTTGCAGAATTTGAAACAGCCGTAATCTGTGATCGTGGATAGTTTTCTGCCATCCACAAAGTTAAAGAACCCCAACCGCAACCTAACTCTAAAATCTGTTGACCATTTTTAAGTTGTGCTCTTTCACAATAAAGCTGAAGTGCAAGCTCTTCTGCCTGATCTAAAGTTGTTGTTTTGGTGGGAAAGTAACATGCACTATATTTCAGTCTTTTTCCAAGCACCGCCTGAAAAAACTCGGTTGGTAACTCATAGTGCTGCTCGTTTGCCTTATCAGTTTCAACGGCGATTTCGCTCTTTTTCAGCATATTAAGCACATCCATATAGCGCTGTGCCCCTTGTTCAGGGTCATAACGGCCTTCCTGAATTAAACGCTTTTTGCTTAAAGCTCGAATTGCAGCCCGAATTGCATGGTCTGGAATCACACCACTTTCAACAATTTTCAAAGACTGATGAACGATAAAATCCATATGCGCACCTATTTTTTTGGTTTCCGCGGTATAAACATTGACGTTTTTTGTTGATAATCAAGATAATTTTGACCGCGACTTTTAATTGCCTGTTTTTCACTAAATGGAATACCCGTGACGTAATATAAAAATAGCCACATGAGTAACGGATAAATCCACAATACGTATTGGCCTGCCGCTAAACCAATAATTGGATAGGCAAACCAGTGTAACCATTCAAAAAAATAATTGGGGTGACGTGAATAACGCCATAAACCCTGATCCATCGTTTTGCCATGATGATCTGGATTTAATTTAAATCGGTATAACTGCTGATCAGCGAGCTGCTCTCCAATGAAAGCAATTGCCATGATGACAGCAGCAATTACTAAAGCGACTTTATATCCACTACTCCATTCAGTTGCCTCTACATTGAGGAGCATCCACATCGGCAAAAAGAACAAAAGCACTAAAAGTGTTTGAAAGATAAAAAAGAATAAAAAGCCAATATGCTGAAACTTACCCATCGCTTTACGCATGCTCGCGTAACGGCCATCTTCTTTTTGTTCAGATTGATAACGTCTTAACAGGTGCCAAAATAATCTTAAAAACCATAAGCCGCTAAAAATACCAATAAAAAGGCGCACTTCAACTGGGGCAACTGAAATGAGTAAAGAAGAAACAATAATGTTCACTGCCAGACAGAAACTCCATGCAGCATCTACAATTCCAGCTCGGCCATTTAGAGTGGCAAGTAGCCAGCTCAGCAACATGATCATTAAATCTAGAATCAGTAAATTCAAAAACATCAGCAGTCTCCTTACTTGAGCTGTTTGAGCTAGTAACTGGTACTTTCAAACAACAAGTGAACATTGCTTATCACGCCTTCTTTAAAACCGCCTTCGCAATAACATAAATAGAAATCCCACATCCGAATGAAGTTTTCATCGAAACCTAAAGCCAATACTTGTTCCCGCGCTGCTAAAAAACGTGCTCGCCAGTGATGAAGTGTGTGCGCATAACTTAAACCAATATCATTTAAATGCTTCAACCTTAAACCACTCTCAGAGGCGGTTTGAGTCAATACACTTATGCTAGGGATAAAGCTACCAGGAAAAATATAGCGCTTAATATAATCAACTGTATTTAGTGCTTTTTTATATCGGAAATCTTCAATGGTAATGGCTTGAATAAATGCCAAACCTTTCGGTTTTAAGAGTGCTTTACATTGATCAAAGTATGTCGATAAATATTGCGCACCAACCGCCTCAACCATCTCAATTGAAACCAGCTTATCGAACTTACCTTCGAGCAAACGGTAGTCTTTAAGTTGCACATCAATTCGATGTGCCAAGCCAGCTTCATTTACACGAGTAACGGCTTCATCATATTGAGCTTGTGAAATGGTAATTGTGGTTACTCTACAGCCATAATGTTGAGCTGCATAAATTGCAAAACCACCCCACCCACTTCCAATTTCAACCAAATGATCTAGTGGTTTTAAATCTAACTTTTTACAAATGATCTCTTTTTTTAAATCAGATGCTTCTTCGAGAGTCATGTTTTCATTTTCAAAAACGGCGCTCGAATACATTAAAGACGGATCTAAAAATAATTTAAAAAAGTCGTTGCTTAAGTCGTAGTGCTCGGCGATATTTTTACGGCTACCACTTATAGAATTCTTCCGGTTTTGATACCAAGCTTTAAGAAAAAACTGGCTCGCTTGAGCAATAACATTCTGGTTGATTTGGTCCAATACAGCTCGATTACGTGCCAAGATCTGAATCAACTCGACAAGGTGCTCGCTGCTCCAGTCACCACGGATGTAGCCTTCTGCTGCTCCCAAAACACCATTTTTTAAAATGAGATCCATCAATAAAGGATTGTGGACTTCAATCACAGCATGTAAGTCTGAAACTTCACCGACCGTCCCATTCCACGCGCCCTGAAAAGTGATCTGTCCATGACGTAGTTTGAGAAGACTCTTGAGCAATAACGGTAGTGAGTCATCTTCACCATAAAGAAATGTTTTTATCATGTCTTATCTACCTTGATCTTTTTAGGATGACGATAAAATGGAACTTTTTTTCGCCACAACTTAAATGCCTCTAAATATATTGAAAACAACATTTTAAAAGGTGCTAGGCTGTTGATAAGAGCATATCGATATTGCTGTGAAGGAAATGTGATGGGCACAAGTTCAAAGCGCATAGTGGCATCAAAGACTTGTTTTTTCTCTTCAAAGAGCTGCATATGAATAACATTTTGTAAGTCTGAAAAACTAAACCGCCAACGGTAAGTCAACTGCATAGGCATGAACGGCGAAACATGAAATGATTTTTCAAAGTTAAAATCGAAACTCTGATAATCACCCACCTGACCTTGTTGTTTTATACAGTCGTGTGTATAGACTTTTCGCTCATTCCACGGGGTATTGGTAATTTCGCTAAGAATAAATAGCGGTTGGCCTGTTTGACTTAAAACAAAATAAAATACGACTGAATTAAAGCGAAAACCCAAACAACGAGGCAAAGCCAATACTCTAATTTGCCAATCTGAACCCATATATAAGTTGTTATTTTGCAGTAGCGCTTTTCCTACTCGATCCCTTACCGAACCGCTATACATATTTAAAAAATCACTTTCGGATAGTTTTAATACATTCCAATGATCAGTCGACCAAAATAAACAATCTTGTGTAATTTCATTTAATTGATCTGGGTCAAACCATAAATAATTTAAGGTCGATGTAAATTGGTGAGTTTTGGGACTATAACGTCTGTGACGAATAAGTGCGGGAGCGATAGCCATTTTATTTAATAACATTTGATAAGCTCCCGTTTTATTTTTATAACGCTAAGAGTTGCTCAACAACACGTGCTGCACTGCGAGCGCCATCTTCATGAAAGCCCCATCCCCAATATGCTCCACAAAATGAAGTACGATTTCGTCCACTAATTTCTTGCCAACGAGATTGAGCTTGAATCTCGTTTGCATCAAATACCGGATGTCGATAATGACGTTCAACCAAAATATCTTCGGCTTTAATTTGCATATTGGGATTTAAAGTACAGAAAATCTGAGTTTTGCAGGGTAAGTTTTGTAAATTGTTCATCCAATAGGTAAAACCATAATGTATGGCAGACTCATTGTTTTGAACTTGCGATGTAGGAGTTACATGTACATGCCAGCTTGCCCACTGCAAACGGCTTTTAGGCATAATTGAAAGATCGCGGTGTACCACCATATGATTATCTTGATAATCAAACTGACTTAATATCTCTTGTTCAAGCGATGAAGCATCTTTTATTAAACCTAGACTATCATCAGCATGACTTGCAAAAATCACCCAGTCATATTGTGCTTGCCCTTCTGAAGTTTCGATCCACACGGTTTCAGGGGAACGGCTCACACCTTTTACTTCTGCAAACTTCCATTCTAGCGATGGGCAACTCTTTTGAATAGCACGAATATAACTTGCCGAACCGTGTTTAACCGTTTGCCATTGTGGCCGCTCTTTTAGCTGCAACATACGATGATGCTGAAAAAAACTTACCACAAATCGATATGGAATTTGGCCTACCTGCTCAACAGGTGCCGACCATAATGCACCGCACATCGGATAAAGATGCTCATAACGGAACTCGGCACTATATTTATGTTGATCTAAATAGTCTTCAATCGATAAATTTGGATCAATATCCGCCACATCTATATCTTTATTATCATCGTAAAAACGCAGCAAGTCTGAGAGCATTTGTAGAAATTTACGATTTAAAAAGTTTTGCGGACGAGCAAAGAGCGACCATTTTTTTGAAGGATTATATTGAAGCCCACTCACCAAATTATTTACCGAAAAACTCATATCACTATATTGGGTTTCAACTCCCAAATTTTTAAGCATGTCAGTAAATAACGGGTAGTTATAGTCATTAAACACAATAAAACCGCTATCTACCGCTATCTTAGTACCGTCTATATCAAGCTCATGCGTATCTGTATGACCGCCAAAATAGTTATTTTTTTCATATATCGTAACCTGATGTTGTTTTGACAATTTCCAAGCCGCATAAAGCCCCGATATACCTGAACCAATAATGGCAATCTTCATAGTACTTCCCCATTTTCAATTTTTTCTATCGGTAGATTTTTAGTTTTTTTATATTGATAAACCTTCTCTGGTACTGGCTTTAATCCCCATACCAAACCAAATAAAGACATGACTTTTAACACATAAAAGGTAATATCGATCTGCCACCAATAAAAACCTTGACGCACACTACCCGCGTAAAAGTGATGGTTGTTGTGCCATCCTTCACCTAAAGTAATTAAAGAGAGGAAAAAGTTATTACGGCTATCATCATCCGTATTAAACTCTCGTGAACCATAACGATGCGCAAGTGAATTAATACATAAAGTCGCATGTGTTAACAGCACAGTAGAAATCACAAAACCCCATACCAAAAGCTGTAAGCCATTGGTACCCAACGCAGGAAAACGCTGCGCCAGCCATGAACCTAAACCGTAAATTGCCAAAGCCGTCAAAATCACAACAGGTAAGCTAAATCGGTCAAGCCAAATCAGTTCCGGATACTTCAACCAGTCTTTAATGACTTTTTTTCGAGTGGCAAAATTCTGTTCGTTTAAAAACCAGCCTACATGCGAATACCAAAAACCTGCTTTCGCTGAATGCGGATCTTGTTCGGTGTCAGTAAAATGATGGTGATAACGGTGGTGTGCTGCCCACCATAACGGTCCGCGCTGTGCACTCATGGTTCCAATCAAGATAAAAATAAATTGGACAATACGGGAGGTTTGAAAGGTTTTATGGGAAAGATAACGGTGAAAAAAAGCGGTAATTGCAAACATGCGTATTAGGTAAAAGCCAAGCATGAAAATCACAGCAAACCAAGACACCCCTACCCAAAAAGCAGCTAAACAAGCGATGTGTAATAGAATAAAAGGTATGATTCTTAACCATTGAATTTTCTTTTCAATGACATATTCGCTAGAAGCATCCATTTGCGCATTTTCTGAATCTGACCAGCTATCGATCCAGCGTAGAAAAAATTTAGACATTGATTCTTCCTGATCTAAAGCATTTCTTTTGGTTCTAATTTAGAAAATGCGCAATGAATTTTATGTGAAGTTCACAGATTTATGAGCCAAATTTAAAAGCCAACATAATCAGCGATTTCAATAATTTGTTTGTGTTGTTTTAATGAGTTTGGAAACATCATAGCCATAATGTTTTGCCGTTTGCAAATAAGAGTTATATGTTGCTTGATCAATTTGAGGGCTACGAGAAAGAATCCATAAATATTCTGTACTTGGCCCACCCACCAAAGCGACTTGATAATATGGGTCAACTCTAAGCACCCAATAGTCACCTTTGGTAAAAGGAATCCATCTTAAACCGGAAGGTAAGAAGCTTACCTCTAGTTTACTATTACCTTCATTTTGCGGATAAGCCACACCTTCAGATGAAATCACTTCGCCTTTTTTATTCGTACAACTATTTAAAACGCCCACGGTTTTATCTGCGTTAATCGAATAGGTTGCTGTTGTATTGGCTATACAATTACGCTGAAAAAACATAGGTAAATGCGCAATCTCATACCACTTACCTACATATTTATTAATATCGATAGCGTCAACAGCTACGGGTTTAGTGGTAGTTTCTGCATAGGTACTTAAAGGGGCCAATAGACTAACCGCGGCCAGACTGCTACTCATCACAATTGATTTAAATAATAATTTCATCATGATCCTCCTATATTTATTTCATGTGTTTAAACATACTTCAGAGGGTTGTGAACAAAGTGTGAAATTTAAAATTAAGCAACATTTATAGGTAGTTAATTGTATTTCTATGGAGTATCTGCAATTGGAAAATCAAGCTCAAAACATACTCCTACAGCCGTGTTATAAGCACGGTATGAGCCATGATGTAAATCCATAATAGAAGCCACAATAGATAGACCTAAGCCTCCTGTCTGACTCTCATCAGTTCGGCTTGAATGACATTGGTAGAATCGTTCAAAAAGATGTTCAAGTTGATGTTCAGCAATTGAAATACCACTGGTTATCACACTTAGGCTCACCATATTCTTGTGATCAAGTGTTTTATATTTACTTGTAACCAAGATAGTTCTGTTATAGCCCCCATGAACCAGCGCATTTAAAACAAGGTTGTAAACCGCTCGTTGAAATAACTCTGGATCTGCAAATAACATTGGAACTTCTAGATTAAAACTAATGTGGCAGTCTTGTTCCTCAAATTGATATTCAAAAATCTGGCATAGCCCATCTAAAACGTCCTGAATATTGATTTGCTGTTTGTTAACAAGCACCATTTTTTGATCAGCTCTTGCCAAGAACAACATGCTATCAATCATGCGTTTTAATCTGTGATAATCCTCTAAATGAGACACCAACAAATCTTGATATTGCTCTACTGAACGCTCATCTGTTAAAGCAATCTCGGTTTGTCCTATCAAGTTATTTAACGGCGTACGGAATTCATGTGCGATATCTTCAGAAAAACGATTGAGCTGCGTATAGCCCTTTTCAATACGTTCAAGCATATGGTTTATATCTTTAGAAAGCAGCTCAACTTCTAAAGGTGAATTTGGTAGGTCTAAGCGTTTTTGTAGCTGATTTACGTTAATTGAGTGAGTTTGCTTGCGAAGCCGTTGTAGCGAACGCAACCCTAAATGGCATATCAAAATACAAAGAGCAAAAATTGCAAGAATTCCTCCTACCACATACATCAAAAGATTCTTTTGAAATGGTAAAAGAATATTGATGCGCTCAGACCACTGTTTACCCGCAATAAGCAGATAAGGTTCCTGATTAATAGTGATGGTTTTCCATGCAATTCGCGTTGGATATGAGTTGTTAGCCAAGTCCTGAAATTGAAGATTTGTTCGCTCTGCAAGCTGAGGTAGCTGAATATGGAGTGGATTGATATTAATTAAAGCTTTGTCTTTATGAATGAGTAAAAATAAGTTGTCTTGGTTGCCAAGCATGTTTTGATACAGCTTAGGACGCGCAATAATTTGCTCAACATTTTCACTGTCTTGTAGCAAAATTTCCAAACGATTAATTCGGTCTACTAAAGCTTTATCTTGCTGCTTTAATAAAATTTGGTTAATGCCTAAATAGGTCATAAAGCCGACTGAACATAAAATGAGAGCCGAACAAAGCGTGACCAGTATGGTAATACGGACTTCAAGCGAACGCAGAAATTTAAAGTTCATAAGCTAACCGAAATTTTATAGCCCAAGCCACGGATGGTATGGATAAGTTTTGGTTCATATCCTTCATCAATTTTGCTTCTTAAACGGCGTACTGCAACGTCAATAAAGTTAGTATCAGTGTCAAAGTTAATATTCCAGACCTCAGAACCGATTTGTCTACGCGTCACGATTTGTTCTTTATTGACCAATAAATAACGTAATAAGTTAAATTCGGTTTTACTCAGTTCGATTAAGTTGCCATTACGCCATACTTTATGCCCCACCAAATCCATTTTTAGATCACTTATAGACAACTCATTTTCTTGCAAATACTGCTGTCGTCTTAACAAACTTTTAATGCGTGCCAAGAGTTCAATATAGGAAAAGGGTTTAGCCAAGTAATCGTCTGCACCTAACTCTAACCCTTTCACTCTATCCATGACCTGATCTTTTGCTGTTAAGAAAATCACCGGAATTTTTGAAAACTGGCGTAGTACCTGTAGTACGCTCCAACCCTCTATGTCCGGCAACATCACGTCAAGAATAAGCAAGTCATATTGATCTCTTTTTAGCATTTCCAAACCTTGAAGCCCTAAATGTACGCACTCGGCTTGGTATCCGGATTCTTTTAACCCTTTGACCAAATAAGTGGCGATTTTGATCTCGTCTTCAATAATAAGGATACGCATTTTGTAGAGACTCATTAGAAAAATGACAACTTTGTAATGTGATTGTCATGCTTGAAATTAGGCAATTTGTTTAAGATTTTCAAAGCGACATAGAGGCAATCATTATGAACAAAATAAACTGGCTGCTACTCACAACAGTGCTATTTGCAAATAGTACTTTTGCACAGCCCCCTGCTTTGAATCAAGTTTATTCGTTAGATCTTAAAACCGCCCATCTGCTAGCCGACAGTGCTAAACAGGCATGTAAACAACTAAATCAAAATATTGCGGTCGTTGTCGTAGATCGTGGCGGTAATACTTTAACTGCCGAGCGGCATGAGTTGGTAGGCCCGCATAATTTAATGGCTGCCGAGAAAAAAGCGTATACCGCATTATCGACCAAAACATCGACCTTAGTTTTAAGCCAAAACAGTAACCAAAACCCCGATGCAAAAAATTTAACTACCGTAGCAAATTTACTTTTGTTAGGCGGTGGCGTACCTGTCCGTTTTGAGAACCAAGTGATCGGCGCAATTGGGGTTGCGGGTGCTGGCGGCGCGCAAAATGACAATCAGTGTGCAAGCAAAGCCATTGAAACCGTTTTTAACTCATAAGGAGCTACATCACATGAATAAATCATTTATTGCTTTATCTTCTTTATTTATAGCCTCAGCTACATTTGCACAAACCAATCCGCTTAGCGTGCATGTATTAAACCTAGAGACAGGTTTACCCTCTTCTCAGGTTGAAGTGGTTTTGGAGAAGAACACCAATAACCAGTGGGTGAAACTCAACCAACAAGTGACAGACTCAAATGGTCGTATTACTGCGCTCTATCCGGAAAATAAAAAACTAGAACAAGGTGTTTATAAAGTTACGTTTAAAACAGAAGAATGGTTTAAAAAGAACAAACAGCAAACGTTCTTTAGCGAAGTACCCGTGATTTTTAAAGTGGACGGCAGTGTAAATCACTACCATATTCCGTTACTGCTCAGCCCTTACGGTTACTCAACCTATAGAGGCAACTAAAATAAAAAACCCTTTATCTGTTTTAGGCAGATAAAGGGTTTTGTTAAAACATCTTGCTACGAACAAATACCATTGTTGACGACTACTTTTTTATTTGAATCTAGCGCCAAGATGGAAGAAGAAACCGTATTAATAATCTGGCTCATTGCCTCACTTGAAGCACTAACAATTGCTTCAAGTTTTTTAGCTTTTTGATCAATCGGCTGTTTAAAAGCAATTCGACAATTGAGCTGCGAACCCGCATTTGTGATGACTTTTGGATTAGATGATTCTAATTGAGTAGGCGGTATTTGACGCTTCACCACCCAAGACACTGCAACATTGATATTGCTGTTATCTACAATATCGAAATGAGAAAAGTCTGTAGAAACTCGGTATAAAGGCTGATTATTTCCAGCAAGCCCACTACTATAGCTATCAATAGCGCCTAATTTTTGCTGTAAACCCGCCGACAAGGTATCACGTAATTGCGTACTCATGGTCGAAGTCCAACGCTCATTATCCAGTACAGTTGACTTGCCATTACTGTCCTGTAGCACCAAAGGCGCACGATCTAAACGGTCTGGAAGACCAACCGGTAGAACTTCAATAACTCGAATACTTGAGTTGACTGCCGGAGTTACTTTAGGGCTAATCGTATAGTAATTTGGCGTTGGCGAACTAGAACAGGCTGCCATAGCAACCGCTGTTAAAAGTACCCCACTCCCAAGCAGCCATTTGGCTACCTGAGAGTGTTGAAATGATTGGTTCTTTTTATTTTTCATCGTTGGCCTCTGGTCTCTTACCACGAATAATAGATTCAGGATGTTGCTCAATATAATCTGACATGAGCTGTAAAGAAGCAGCCGCACGAGTCATCTGTTGCAGTGCTTTACGTACGTCTTGTTGTAACGGCGCATCACTCGACAAGATAGACTCGGACGATCTTACAGTTTTACGAACATCGTCTAAGGTTGCCTGTAAACCAGGTGCGACTTTACCGTCTAACTGTTTAACCAGCTTGTCAGTAGACTCAATAGCTGTATTCATGTTCTTAAGCGTTTTACGAACATCTTGCCCAATTTCTACTAACGGGAATTTGGTTAACTTGTCAGCAATTTGAGAAACCTGCGCCTGCAAACCACTTAGCTCTGTTGCAGTGGTTGGAATCACTACACGACCATCATTTAGCGTTTGTAAAGTTGCCGGTTTAGCTTTAGGGAACTTGTCTAACGCAATATAGTTTTGGCCTGTTAAGAGGTTGCCCGTTCTCATTTGTGCACGCCATCCATGCTCAACAAAATCTTTGAAAATTTCACTGTTTGGATTGAGTGCCAAGCCATTTTCAACGCGTGACGGATAAATTACCGCCTCAACACGCATACGAATCTGTTTATAGTTGTTATAAAACTCTGCATTAATTGATTTAACACTACCAATTTCAATACCCATGAAGTCGATTGGTGCACCAACTGCTAACCCACGTAATGAATGATCAAAGTACATAATCACGCCACGCGGTTGTCCATCTGGTTCTTTTAATGCCTCAGCTTTTGAGTCCCAAAGATTAAAGTGACTCTTATTGGCTGCTACAGTTGCATTTGAGTTTTCAGGGAAACCAAACGCAATACCACCAGCGACAATACTTGCAAGCGACTGAGTATCTAAATTAAAGCCTGAAGCATTTAAGGTGACGTCTATACCACTTGCCTGCCAAAAACGAGCGTCTGTTGTTACAAACTTATCATACGGCGCACGAATAAAAGTCTGAAGCTCTACGCTTTTACCGTCATCTGCTAAGTTATAGGCGGTAATTTGCCCTACGTTAATTCGACGATAATAAATCGGTGAACCGATATCTAAAGACCCTAAATCATCGGCTTTTAGGAAAAATACTTTGCCCGGTACATCTGAGGTAATAACGGGTGGTATTTCTAACCCCGTAAATTCAAGTTTTTTCTCGGGCGATTTCCCGCCATCCACTTCAATATATGAACCCGACAATAAGGTATCTATGCCTGAAACTCCGCTCGTCCCAATGCGTGGCCGCACCACCCAAAACCGTGAATCTTGGGCAGCAAAGTTGCTTGCATCTTTACGTAAATCAATACGTGCAATAACGCGCGAACGATCTTCTGCAAGAGCAATCTGCCGTACCACCCCAATATCCACTTGCTTATAGCGAACTGTTGTTTTACCTGCGACTAAACCCTCGGCTGTACGAAAAGACACTTCAATCGTTGGCCCATTCGACAGTAACGCTTTCACCGCGAGTGAAAGTGCAATTAAAAGTGCAACCAGTGGGACAATCCAGATAAGTAAAGGTTTCCACCGATTTTTCTTTTCTTGAGGTTCTGGTAAATCATTCATGTTTTCCAGTTCAACATCTGTCTCATGATGATCTGAGGTACCGCTGGTTGTTTTGTTTTCAGACATACTCATTTTTCTTTTATTGACTGGGATTAATGGAATCATTATTCAAGGACGAGTGCTCTGCCTGAATAATTGTGGCTTTTTCCGAGGAAAACTGATTGGGTTTATTCGTATTTTGAGATGAATAAAAATTATCCCAAATAATACGTGGGTCAAAACTTAAAGATGCAAACATGGTCAAAACCACAACTGCACCAAAGGCGATAGAACCCGGCCCTGCTAAAATAGTGGCAAGCGATTGAATTTGAATGAGAGCAGTCAATAAAGCGACCACAAACACGTCAATCATAGACCAACGCCCGACAAATTCTACAATTCGATAAAGTTTAATACATTGCTCAGGCGCAAATTTCCAAGCTGCCGATGACTGTATATATACAACCAATAACAGGAAATACAAAATAAATAGCTTAAGCATCGGAATAAAAATACTGGCCATAAAAATGACCACCGACACCAAATAGTCTCCATTTTGCCAAAAGTAAATCACGCCACTCATAATGGTATCTTGCTGACTTCCTAAAAGAGAGTCAGTCACCGTCATGGGCAGCACATTTGCCGGTATATAAAGAATAGTTGCAGCAACCACTAAAGCAAAGGTACGGTTTAAACTTCCCGGTTTACGTTGGTGCAGCACACTGTGGCATCTCACACAGCGTAAAACTTGATGTTTTTTACCAGCGACTGCTTTATCTACTTTTGATGAGTTTAATAACCCGCAGCAGTGACACAATATAAGTGAAAGATCTTTGGCTCTTGGATATTGCTTTAGAACCGTATCGGTATTTTCGGTTTTCACTGTAGTCACATTTTTTATTGTTTTCATAATTGTGACCTATCAATTTCGTTCCATATGTCACTGACTTTTATGGATGTAATATAAACCATTAATAGGCTTAAGACCGCAAATGCCCACAAGGCAATTTCGGGAATAACCAGCACCATACCCATTAACTTTACGAGAGTGACCAAAATTCCAATCAGGAACACCTCAACCATTCCCCACACTCTCATAAAATAAAGTGTACGTAAGGCACCGACTAAAAACTTGGGGCGTCTTTTAAATACACTCACCGTACCAAGGACATAAGCCATTAATAACAAATATGAAAGCGGCACTATAAACGTAGTGATTAAAATGAGGACACCAACGAAGGCCCGATCATAATGAAACATCACCCATACGGCACCGAGTAAAGTGGTTTCGGATATATTGCCTTGCAACTCAATTTTTACAATCGGAAAGCTATTGGCAATAACAAATACAATTAAGGCCGTTAAAATTAAAGCTAACAACGTGGTAAACGGTTTGGTATGCCGATAAAGTTCCGCACCACAGCAGACACAATAAGCTCTTTTTCCGTAAGCAAGCGGGACTCTACGATAGACGGTATCGCACTCCTCACAACCTGCTAATTCTTTAAGCTTCATAGTTATACTCTAAGGTTTATCGTTTTACTGTGTCACATAAAGCTCTGTTTATTACTAAGATAAATTAAAATATTAATCAATCTAAAAGCTATATCAGACAATGGAAATTTTAGAATAAAAATTACCGTAGGTGCTGTTCAATATATTGTTGAAACTGCTGAATAATATGTACAGATTGTGTGGTGGAGTTGAAATAGAGACCAAAATTTAAAGGCTTAAGTTCCGGCAATACATCACTTTGTATGCGATGAATGTCTGAAGGAATCTGAAAACATGATCTCAAGCTTATGCCAATACCTGCCCGTACAGCAGGCCATAATGCTTGAACAGAGTTACACTCATAAGCAATATGCCAAGCCAGCCCCGCCTGTTCAAGTGCCTCAATCGCCATATGTCTTAACATACAAGGTTGCTGCAATACCACGAGTGGAATAGAAGCTTTATCTTCAATAATTTGCTGAATATGCGCATGGGCGCAAAACAACCATTTTGTCTCGACACTTTTGAGTTCATAAAAGTTTTCAATTACGGGGGGTTGCTGCCAAATAAGCGCCAAATCTAGTTCTTGCTTTTGTACTTTCTCTATCAAATTCTGATTTCGGTCGACCTGAATCTGAAACTGTACATTAGGATGCTGCAACATAAACTGAGCGATGAGTTGTTGTAAGGTTCCCTCAGCAAAATCTTCTTGTAGACCAAAACGAATGACGCCACTGGCCTGAGTCCGATGTAGTTTTAAAAGCACCGTATCATTAATCGCCAACATGTTTTTAGCATGGCTCAATAACAATTCACCACTAGGGGTTAATTCTAATAAACGCCCCTGCTTTCTAAGAAGCTGGCAGCCTGTTTGTTGCTCTAATTTTTTTAATTGCGCGCTAATTGCGGCCGGTGAACGGCATAAGTGTTGTGCTGCTAGCTGATAACTTCCAAGCTCAATTCCTTTAACGAACGCACGTAAGGCGTCTAAATCAAGATTGGTTGGAAGTTTGGCATAATCATTCATAAAAACCGAATCATTGGTTAGAAAAGTTTTGATTTTTTAAACTATAACAAACTGCCATATTAGCGACAACAGCATAAGTGTTGAGTCCTAAAATGTTCAGAAAAATTGATATTCATAACTTAGAAAGTATTTCGCCCAAGCTGTATGAGTTCGGCAAAGACTACTTATTTGCAGATATTTGGCAAAGGCCTGTGCTTGATACTCAAACACGTTGTTTTATTACAATCACTACACTTGTTTTACAAGGGCGTTATTCACAGCTCGAATGGCATGTCAAAAATGCCTTAACTCAAGGCATCACCAAAGAGCAAATTATTGAAGCCATTACGCATATTGCTTTTTATGCAGGCTTACCTACTGCCATTTCCGCACTTGAACATATGCCAGAGGAGATATGGTCATGCCCATGATTCGTTTTACGACTAGTTATGCATATACAGATCTTGAGAAAGCTCAAATTTCGAAAATTGTGCAAACTTGTATGGAAAGTTATTTTGATACTCCCCCAAATGATTGCTTTCATTTCTTTGAACACTTAGCTCAAGGCAATATATATGTTGATCCTAATTACTGGGTGGAATCTTCCCGCACTGAAAAATTTATGCTGCTATACATCACTTCTGGTAAAGCCAGAACAGCTCAGCAAAAATCAGATTTAATGCAGCATGTAACAGCACAGCTCCATCAAAAATTTAAGATTCCAGAGCAGGATGTTATGTTTGTGATTGTACAAAATAGCCCAGAAGATTGGTGCTTTGGTCATGCACAGCGAGCTGATCTTTACTTAAAAACCTTAACATCAGTCAGTTAATCGTCTCAATTAAATCACTCCAACTTACTATTTTTAATAAGCTAAATTTTCTCAAATATAAAGCTTCTTTATATTGAAGCTTTATATTTTTATATAAATCGGCAGAGTAAAACTTGAAGTGCGACATAAACCACCTAATTAATTTAAAGGGTTTATGGAGTATATAAAATTGTCATACCATCATCTTAACTTTGAAGATCGTACTGCATTAATGCTTGAGTCAAGAAAAGAAGGCTTTTCAGCCAGAAAATTTGCTGAACTCATTAAAAGACATCCTAGTACGATCTATCGTGAGCTTAAAAGAAATAGCATCAATGACGTTTATCAAGCTCGATATGCTTCTGATAACACCTTCGCTAGACGTAGACGTGGTCACAGAAAACTCAAAATCGATTCAATCCTCTGGAAATTTATTGTTGAAGCGATCCGTTGTTTATGGTCTCCTCAGCA
>NZ_JFWX01000042.1:0-31944 GCF_000588095.1 Acinetobacter sp. 1130196
ACCTGATGCAAAGGCAGAATCAGTGCGCAAGGCTTTAACTGAAGCTCTGAAATATTTACCTGCAGAACTGCGTAAAACGTTGACCTATGACCGTGGACGCGAGATGTCAGAACATAAAATACTCGAAGAAGATTTAGGCATAGATGTATATTTCTGTGACCCACATTCACCTTGGCAAAAAGGCACATGCGAAAATATGAATGGTTTAATTAGGCAATATTTACCTAAAGGGATTGATTTAAATCAGGCAGATCAGCATTATTTAAATCAAGTTGCCATGTCACTGAATACTCGTCCTAGAAAGGCGTTAGATTGGCTTACACCATTAGAGAAATTTGCTCAGCTTGTTGATTATCATATGGCTTTTGAAACTGTCGCACCTCATGTTTGAATTCGCCGTAGTTCATCCTTTAGCTATAGATTACTTATTATATACTATTGTTATGTTATACAGTAGCTTTTAATAAGAACTGTAAGTAACGAATCACAAACTCAACACATCTAAACATTTTTTTGTGGCACTTTAGATTGATGTATGTCGGCGGCGACAAAAATAAAGGGATATTTATATGATAAATAAGTGTAAGTGTCATAGCTTAATTTATTTAAATCGCTAAGATAGAAAATTGAATGAATCATCCTCCTGATGCTACAACCATAGAATAAGCCCATGAAAGACAAGCCGACATTAACTTATCAATTGCCGACTCAGTCCTGTTGGACGCATACATGGATAAAACCGCCTTTTTGTCATCCTGAATTGGGCCATGAAAACGACACCCGTTTTTATAATCAGCAGCCTAGATCGCCTGCACGAGGATCGAAAGAATTATTGCGTTGGTTAGTCACTCGTGAATCTTATACATGGAATGTTGATATTCAAGGTGAATACGAAACTCGTGTGAATACACCAATTGCCTTACCACAGAACCGTCCTCATGCGGATTTAGATGATTGGCAAGTATGGTTTGTAGGTCACGCTACTGTACTCATTCAAATTGGACCATATAACTTTATTACCGACCCGGTTTGGTGTGATTATGCGAGTCCGTTGCATGGGCGTGGGCCACGCCGTGTATGCCCGGCCGGTTTTGCTTTGGAACAGTTGCCCACTATTCATGGAGTCTTACTGAGCCATAATCATTATGATCATATGGATTTGGCAACGCTTGAATGGTTGCACAAGAAATTTGCGATGCCGATTTATACAGGGCTTGGCAACGGGTTTTACTTGCCTAAAGATTTCCATGTCATTGAAATGGATTGGTGGCAAGAAATTCCTTATCATGAGTTAAGAATTGTCTATACACCTGCTCAGCACGGTTCGGGGCGGGGCTTACGTGATCAAAATAAAGCACTTTGGGGTGGTTTTTCGGTTTTGGCAAAAACAGGTCATTGTTTTTTCGCTGGTGACACTGGCTATGCAGCACACTTCAAACAGATACATGCACGTTATGGCGCACCACGTGTTGCTTTACTTCCAATTGGAGCTTATGAACCTCGTAAACTAATGAGCTACGTTCACATGAACCCTCAAGATGCAGTTCATGCACATTTGGATTTACAAGCGCATCGTTCTGTTGCGATTCACTATCGAACTTTTCAGTTAACAGATGAAGATCGGGAAGACCCTGAACATGCTTTAGCTCAAGCTATTAAAGCTTCATCAAAACTTGCTAATCCCTTTTATTGTATTCGAGAAGGGCATAAATTGACTGTCTAAAAGCCTATGGTTTTTATATTAAAAAAGCCAGTTCAAATTGAACTGGCTTTTTATTATTTCGACTTAAATTAAGCTAAGTCAAAACGGTCAAGATTCATGACTTTTGTCCATGCTGCAACAAAGTCTTTAACAAATTTTTCTTTACCGTCGGCTTGAGCATAAACCTCTGCCAATGCACGTAAGATTGAATTAGAACCAAAGACTAAATCATTGCGTGTTGCAGTAAATTTAACTGCACCTGTTTTACGATCTTTGCCTTCAAATACTTCACTTGTTGAATCAACAGGTGCCCATACATTCGACATGTCGAGTAAGTTTGTAAAGAAATCTGTGCTAAGTACACCGACTTGCTGAGTGAATACACCATGCTGTGAACCATCCCAATTGGTGCCCAGTACACGTAAACCACCAATTAATGCAGTTAACTCTGGTGCAGTCAAAGTCAGTTGCTGAGCTTTATCAATCAATAAGATTTCAGCTGGTGTGTTGATACCTTCTTTCTTCCAGTTTCTAAAGCCATCAGCAGCGCCGAGTAGTAATTGGAAAGTTTCGATATCAGTTTGACTTTGTAATGCATCAACGCGACCAGGAGCGAATGGTACGCTAACGTTGAAACCTGCCGCCTGAGCAGCTTGTTCTACACCGATGTTCCCTGCAAGCACAATTAAGTCAGCCAATGATAATTGGGTTGATGCTTTGAGTTCTTCAATTTTAGTTAAAGTCTCAACAGCTTTTTTATTGACTTCCCAACCACGTTGAGGAGCTAAAGCAATGCGTGCACCGTTTGCTCCACCGCGTTTGTCTCCACCACGGAATGTTGATGCTGATGCCCAACCAAGAGAAACCAACTCACCGGCAGATAATCCTAATGCCACAATTTTTGCTTTTGCATCAGCAATACTTGCAGCAGATGGAATAGCGTTAGCGGCCGGTAATGGGTCTTGCCAAATTAAATCTTCAGCAGGGACTTCAGGACCTAAATAACGTGCTTTTGGACCCATATCGCGGTGAGTTAATTTGAACCATGCGCGGGCAAAAGCATTTGCAAAGGCTTGAGGGTCGTTATGGAAGCGACGAGAGATCTTTTCAAACTCAGGATCAAAACGTAAAGTCAAATCTGTAGTCAACATTGTTGGCTTACGTTTAATTGACGGGTCGAAAGGATCAGGAATAATTGCCTCAGCATCTGCTGCTACCCATTGGATTGCACCAGCAGGTGAACGTTCTTGTACCCACTCGTATTTGAATAGGTTTTCAAAGAAGTAATTGCTCCATTGTGTTGGTGTCTGTGACCAAATCACTTCTAAACCTGACGTGATCGCATCTTTACCCACACCTGTGCCATAGCTATTTGCCCAGCCAAAGCCCATTTGCTCAATTGGAGCGCCTTCTGGATCGGCATGAACATGGTCAGCAGAGGCTGCACCGTGAGTTTTACCTAAAGTATGACCGCCTGCAATCAAAGCAACAATTTCTTCATCGTCCATTGCCATGTTGCCGAAAGTCGCGCGAATAAAAGGCGCAGCTGATCTTGGGTCACCGCTAGCTTCTGGGCCTTCAGGGTTTACATAAATTAGTCCCATCTCGGTTGCCGCAAGATTACTGCCAGCTAAAGCTTCAGAGTTACGATGAGCTAACCATTCTTTTTCATCGCCCCAGTTTACATCGTTGTCTGGTTCCCACACATCTTCACGACCAGCACCAAAACCAAAGGTACGGAAGCCAGAAGACTCAAGTGCAATGTTCCCGGCAAGAATAAATAAGTCAGCCCATGATATTTTTTGACCGTATTTTTGTTTAACAGGCCATAGTAAACGGCGTGCTTTATCTAAACTTGCGTTGTCAGGCCAGCTATTTAAAGGCGCAAAACGTTGTTGACCACGACCCGCACCACCACGGCCATCACCCATACGGTAGGTGCCGGCAGCATGCCATGCTAAACGAATAAATAAGCCTGTGTAATTTCCCCAATCGGCTGGCCACCAATCTTGGGAATCGGTTAAGACATTTTTGATATCCGCTTTAAGTGCGTAGTAGTCAATTTTTTTAAATTCTTCACGGTAATTAAAATCTTTACCAAATGGATTAGAGCGTTCTGAATGTTGATTGAGTAAGTCGACGCGTAATTGATTTGGCCACCAGTGCAAATTAGTCGTGCCACCACCGACTGTTACTTGCGGTTTTGAGTTATGACCTGAAAAAGGACATTTTGATTCGTTTGACATGATTATATTCTCTCTGGGTAATATTTATTTGAGCTCTTAATGGAACCGAAAGCTCATTTTCCTGGACTTCTGGGTTAAAAAATGATGCTTATCGAATAAAGAAATGAGGAAACAAGTGGTGAGATAAACCGTTTTAAAAATTTTTTCACTGTTATGTCAGCTCATCATTTTTATTCAACAATACATGAGTTTCCTTTGTTTATTATTCCTTCAATTTACTGCATGAAGGCTAAAAAACAAGAGGGAAAATGGTTCGACTTTTGCAAATAATGATGCATGGCATGAGCTCCTTAATCATTGAAACATCGCAATATCTTTCAATTTCGTTCTTTAAATATACTAAAATTTGATTGTTTATTTTTCAAATGGATTAAATTGTCTATATTAATAGGTAAAATCGATTTTAAGGGTTAAGCAAAATTGTTGAGTACGGTAAATGGGGATTTGAAAAAGAAAAAACTAAAACTAGTTCAATTAAAAAGGAGAGTTAAAACTCTCCTTTTTTAAATATTTATACGGTGACAAGGCGGTTAGATTTAACCATATCCGCCAAACCATGCGTTTTAAAGTAATACTCAAGCCAGCTTTTTACAATAAGCGGGTTATTCATTTTCATGACATCATCAAGTAACTTTTGCGCATCTGTCATTGGTACATGGCAAATTGCTTTACGCACACGTAAGATATTGCTTGAACTCATAGAAAGAGTATTAAAGCCCATTGCCATTAGTAAGATTGCTGATAATGGGTCACCCGCCATCTCACCACAAATACTTACCGGTTTTTGGTATTTGTGACATTCCTTCACCAGTCGAGTCAACGCACGCAAAATAGATGGATGGAAGTGTGAATATACGCTAGCCACATGCGGATTATTACGGTCTACCGCAAGTAAGTATTGAGTTAAATCATTTGAACCAACCGAGAAGAAATCGACAAGTTCAGCAAACTCATCAATTTGTAGCAGTACACTTGGTACCTCTACCATAATCCCGATTTTTGGTTTAGTAATTTTAACTTGCTCTTCTTCTTGCACGGCTATCCAGTCTCGCTCAAGTAAATAAAGTACTTCTTCGACTTCACTTACTGTTGTCACCATTGGCAATAGAATATGTAAGTTATTTAAACCAATACTGGCTTTGAGCATTGCTCGGATTTGTGCTGAGAAAATCTCCGGATGATCGAGTGTAAAACGAATACCGCGCCATCCTAATGCTGAGTTTTCTTCTTCGATACTGAAGTACGGTAAATCTTTATCGGCACCAATATCGAGGGTTCGCATTACTACTGGTTTATTGGCAAAGTGACTCAACTGTTGGCGGTAGATTGCACGTTGTTCTTCTTCACCCGGGAAACGTTCCCGTAACATGAATGGAATTTCACTTCGGTATAGACCTACACCTTGCGCGCCGCGTTGTACGCCGCGAACAACATCAATCATGAGACCCGTGTTTACAAAAAGTTGAACAGAAACCCCATCAGGAGTAATCGCTTCTTTGGTCTCGTATTGTTTGAGATCTTTTGCGATTTGCTCGTCTTCTTTTTGAATTTCTTTATAGCGTTGGCGTAAACGACGTGGAGGGTTCACAAAAACACGACCCTGATAGGCATCCACAATCATTTCCGCGTCATCAAGCGTATTTACAGGCAGTTCGGTTACACCAACTACAGTTGGAATACCTAATGCGCGTGCCACAATCACCATATGTGAATTAGCTGCACCTTCTGAGGTTACAATAGCAGCGATATTATCGACTGGTAACTCGACGAGCGCAGCAGTACTAATTTCTTCACCAATTAAAATACTGTCTGGACTGAGTTCACGGTGGCTAGAATCTTCTTCTTGTAAACACGCTAAAATACGTCGGCCTAAATCTTTAAGGTCGGAAACGCGTTCGCGAAGATAGTCATCTTCCATTTGCGCAAATAGGGCAGTGTGCTTTTCAATTACACGACGTACAGCACCTTGTGCCCAATGACCATCACGAATCAGATCTTTAATTTCTGCAGGTAATGCATTTTCATCTAGCATTCTTAAGAAAACACTAAATAAAGCGCGTTCTTCTGCCATGAGTGAATCATGCATTTTTTCGTCTAAAGAACGAATTTCTGAACGAACTGATGAGATCGCTTGATCTAAAAGGCGAAGTTCATGGCTAATATCTTCTGCTTCACGGTCAGGGACAGCACCCAAATCGGCAGGGGGATATAAAATGATAGCGCGGCCTAAAGCAACACCGCCTGCACCTGAAGCGCCTTGGAAGGTTTTATAGGCAGGGCCATTGCTTGGTTTACGAAATACATCGATGTTACCAACCGCGTGAGCATGTGCAATTACCCCGGAAAGCTGTGCACATAGCGTAACTAAAAAGGACTCGGCTGCTTCGCTAAAATCTTGAGGAAGTCTATTTTGGACGACTAAAACACCCATAACCTTACGACGGTACATGACAGGTACGCCGAGGAATGAGTTATAAATTTCTTCGCCCGTTTCGGGTAAGTACAAGAAGCGCTCATGCTTTGGGGCATTATCAAGGTTAACGATTTCCTCACGTTGCCCAACCAGACCGACCAAGCCTTCACCTAACTGCAATGAGACATGTCCAACAGATTCTGGATTTAAGCCTTTTGAGGCCATCAAGACATAACGCTGATTGCGTTCATCGAGTAAATAAATAGAGCAAACATCCACTTTCATGGCCTCAGCAACCTGATTGACCATAATGTCTAACGATTCATGCAAACTCACGGACGCATTAATCTCTTGGACAATGCGTCTTAGAGTGTCGAGTTGCATGTTTGACATGGATGTATACTCCAGTATTTTTTAGACTATGAATGTATTTATAACAGCACTTTTAATAAAAATCATTTGCTAGATAAATGATTTTTAGGGTAATTGTTGCATAGGCAACTGTGTACACAACTCCACCATGGCTTTGCGGTAAACATCACGCTTAAAGTTCACCACTTGACCAAGAGGATACCAATAGCTAACCCACTGCCATTCATCGAATTCGGGCGGGTCAGAGAGGTTCAACTGAATATTTTTTGCAGGCGCAGTTAACTTCAGTAAAAACCATTTTTGTTTCTGTCCGATACATACGGGGTCAGAGTCTGACCGAATGTACCGATGTGGCAAACGATAACGCAGCCATCCCTTGGTTTGCGCAATAATCTGGACATGTTCGGGCAATAAGCCGATTTCTTCTCTCAGTTCTCGAAAAAGTGCCTGTTCAGGGGTTTCTCCAAACTGGATGCCTCCTTGTGGAAATTGCCAAGCATTGTGACCAATGCGCTTTGCCCATAAAACCTGTCCATCATCGTTTGCCAAAATGATCCCGACATTCGGTCGGAAACCTTCTGAGTCGATCATTTGGCTACCTAAATATTTGTCTATATCGTTGACTTTGACCACGGGGACCAACAACTTTTTATGTCCAGCTCGAAAAGATCAAAGTAAAATGTTTAAATTGTTACGATCTTAACGAATTTCTATCGACTAGCGGAGATAGATTTACATTTTTTTTCTTAAATTTCAGTTTAAACGAGAATTTTCATGAAACTGGCGTTGTTTGATTTAGACCATACCTTGTTAAATACCGATTCAGACCATTCTTGGGGTGAATTTTTAGTCAATGAAGGTTTGGTTGATCCGGTTCATCATCGTCAGATGAATGATAAATTTTATGAAGATTACAAAGCAGGGCAACTTGACCCCTATGCTTATAATGAATTTGTTTTTGGCTTTTTAACTAAGCATGACAATAACTATTTAACTGAGCTTCATCAGTTGTTTATGGAAAAAGTAATTCGCCCTCAAATGCGCCCTAAAGGTTTTGAGGCGATTAAGAAACATCAAGATTTAGGCCATACCATTGTGGGTATTACGGCAACGAGTGATTTTATTACGGCGCCGATTTTCCGTGAATTTGGCATTACTGAAATTTTAGCAACCAATGCCGAAGTTGTTGATGGCAAATATACAGGTAAAGTTGCGGGCTTGGCATGTTATCAAAAAGGTAAGCTTGCGCGTCTTGACGATTGGTTGGCTGGACGCAGTGTGTCTGAGTCTTGGGCTTATTCAGATTCAATCAATGACCGTTTTTTACTTGAATATGCAACACATGCAATTGCTGTAAATCCTGATGATCGTCTAGAAAAGTTAGCTCAAGAGCATAACTGGGAAATTCAGGACTGGTCGATTTAAGATTGTAGAGTTGGAAGACCCATACGGTATTTAAGGTTTTCCAACTCTTAATTCATTAGGTTTAAATCGTTCTTTTTATATCCCATGAAAATCCTAATCCAAAAATAAATATTGATAAGTTCAATAAAAATAAATTTAAAAAAAGAGGTAATAATGTCAAAAACACTACAGATTAAATTACCAGAACAACTTTGGAATAATCAAAGCATTGATTTAACACGTCATAGCTATCAAGGAAAATTACTGAGTAAAAGTGAGGGTTTTAAATTAGGTAAGACTCAACGGAAAAAAGTACCGCTTGAACAACTTTCAAAACTTTCTGAACGGCCAGAAGGAACAACTGCTTTAACGATCTATGATTGGACTAACCAAGGACGTTTAGAAAAACTCAAACCGATTCGTGCAAAACGGATGAGCGTTTCACCATTTACATTTTATCGTGGTATGCCTTCTTTGATGCTATTTGACCAAGTGTGGGAGCCACTAAATTCAGGTTTATTTCAACAGATTTGTGGTGATTGTCATTTAAGTAACTTTGGTGGTTTTGCAAGTCCAGAACGCAACCTGTTATTTGGAATTAATGATTTTGATGAAACTTTAGTTGCCCCGTTTGAATGGGATGTAAAGCGTTTAGCAACCAGTTTTGTGATTGCAGCACGCGATATTAATCTTGCAGATAAAGTGGGTTTAAAGGCAGTTAAAATAATGCTGAATAGCTATCGTCAGCACTTATTAGAAAATGCCAAACTTTCGCCCCTACAAGTTTGGTATGAAAAAATTGATGCCGTTACCTTATTAGAAAATACTGAATGCCCAAAACTAAGAAAGAAAAGCGAAAAGGATCTTGATTCTGCGCAGAAAAAAACGGTGTACTCTGTATTGCCGAAGCTTACACAGCAAGACCAAGATACAGGTTTACGTCATTTTGTAGATGATGCGCCGTTATTATGGCATCCAAGTGCAGATGAACCATTTAGTAAAGATGTTGATGTATTCTTTAAACAATATCGTGACTCTTTGAAATATGATCGCCAAGTCCTTTTTGATCGTTATCAATGTACAGATGTGGCTTTTAAAGTGGTTGGTATCGGAAGTGTTGGTACACGATCAGCCATAGCATTATTTCAGGATGCAGATCGGGAACCATTAATTTTACAAATGAAAGAAGCGAATCCATCAATTCTTAGTCCGTTATTTGTAGAACAAGTAAATCACGAAGGTGAACGTGTAATACATGGCCAGCAACTGATGCAGGCCGCAAGTGATATATTTCTTGGATTTTCCTCAATATCAACTCAACATTTTCATGTACGTCAGTTACGTGATATGAAAATCTCTTTTAATCTTAAGGATATGGATGAAGAGTATTTCTATAAGTATGCTGAAGATTGTGGCTTGGCTTTAGCGCATGCCCATGCAAAATCGGGAAATGCAGATGTACTTATAGGATATCTTGGAGAGGGCGATACGATTGTAGACGTATTACAAACCTATGCAGAAGAATATGCAGAGCGTAATCTAAACGACTATCAGCAATTTATGAATGAAATTGCTGATAGTAAGATTCAGCTCGCCGGAGATGATGCGCTTTAATAAATTATTTAACTTTCTCTGTGGCATGCCAAATATTTGGGTCAGGGTTATGTTGATGCCAACGCTTGAAGTGCGCCCGCCATTGCTGAAAGGGCTCCGATAACGTAGGGCGTGGATCATCACTTAAACTATAAGCCATGCCTTCTACCAGCCATTTAGGTTTAGTCAGCATTGCTATATTTCCCCATTCTTCGGCTTGTCGATGATGAATAAGTTCATGAGTGATGTAGAAATCTTTCCAGCCTCGCGGTGCAACCAATAACCCCAAATTACCAACCGCTTTAGCGGCTGCTTTTTCCATACCAAAGGTATTGGCACATTGTGGAGTGGAGCAAAAAACCATAGTGGGTTGTTGATGAAAAGCACCTAGTTTATCTTGGGTTTCTTGTAATGCCTGATTATAAAGTGTGTTCGCAAGAGGTTGTGTCTTTGGATTATCTACACAGACTTGACCATCACAATGTAACAATGAAAGGTGATGGGCGAAAATAACACGTATCGGTTTAAACCAAATAAATGTAACTAGAACTAAGATAGCTAAAGTTATAAATATATATAAACCGACTTTAATTATATTTGAATATGGATTCTTCACAATCATGAATCTTAAGCGAAAAGTATAATGATAGTAGAGTAAAGGGTATATATTTACAGTATTATTTCTAATCAATATATAACTTTATTAATTAAAATAGCATGACTAAAAATAAGCGCACTAAAAGTAAAGGTAGCAATGGTTTCTTTCAAGAATTTATAGATCAGCTCATTACCGCTATTTTTGGTGAGTTACTTATTTATATCATTGCTTTACTGTTTATGAGTGCACTTGGCGGAATTATTTTCGCTGCTATATGTTTCAGTTGGGGCGTTCTATTTTTACTACTACCTTTCGCGGTTTTGTTTTATATCCTTGTTAAAAAATATAGCCATTAATACCGTTATTCTTGCATCATTTTAATCAACTCTTGCATGGCTCTAGATTGCGTACGTGCAGGGTGCCATACCATACCTAGCTGACGGTTCATCTCGACATTTAAATCGAGCTGCTGCATATCTTGATTCAATAAAGTTTTTGGTAAAACTGACCAACCTAAACCAATAGAGACCAACATACGAATTGACTCTAGAGGGTTATTGCTCATAGTAATTTTCGGTTTAAGGCCTTGTTTTTCAAACTCGGCTAAAGTAATTTGGGCTGTATAAGTCTGTGCGGCAGGCAGCAAACTTGGATATTCGATTAAATCTTGCAAAGTGAGATTCTTTTGCTGTGCCAATGGATGAAATGGCGCAGCTACAAAAACTAAAGGATCATTCCAGATGGTAATGTAGTTAAGACGTTCATCACCTGAAGGTGGAAGTGTTAAAAATGCAAGCTCTAAATCACCAGCAAGGACCTGTTCATGTGCTTGTTCTGAGTCAACAAAATGTACGTCTAAAGTGACTTGTGGAAACTGCTGAACAAAGTGTTTAAGTGGAGCAGGTAAGTGGTGCAAACCGATGTGATGACTCGTGCCAATTTTTAAACGGCCTTGTATTTGTGTTTGTTCATGACTTAGCGTGTGGTGAATATCTTTAAGTTCATTTAACCAGCTTTTGACTTTTGGTAATAATGAATGCGCAGCATGAGTGGCTTGAACCCCACGTCCTGCCGACTCAAATAGCTTTACGCCGAAATATTCTTCGAGACTATGAATACGTTTGGTAACAGCAGGTTGGGTAATAAAGAGTTGATCTGCAGCCACAGAGATAGACCCTGTTTCCATAACTTTTACAAAAGCTTCAAAGGCTGCAAGATTCATAATACAACTCTACTTGGAATAGAAAAATCGAGAGAGGCTAAAGTCGCCAAGCCAAAATCGTATCATGCTTGCAGCCAAACGTTCTATAAACTTGTGATTTGGCGTATTAATCTTAACCTAAGCAGTTGTCTCTTTTTCGTTTAAAGCTGAAATACGACGGTCTTTTGCTGCCCATACTTTTTCATGAAAGAAAAATGCAAATGCTTGTACGGTTGGTTCTAACATACTTAAGGTTAAAGCCATCCAAATATTACCCGTTACAAAGTAGGCAACTAACATGGCTACCGTAATATGCATAATGTAGTAACTTAAGGTTTTCTTTAATGTACGTTGGTTATTTACAACGAATTTTTGAATATTAGCCATCATCATTCTCTCTACCTATATTTGATATTTTTAGTATAGAGATAAGAGTATAAGATTAAAAATGGATTATGCAAATGATAATCATTAGCAAAACCGATTTAAATATTTTTGAGCAATATAAATAAAGACGGGAATGATTCCTAAAAGTTTTCTAATTTATAAAAATGATAAATTAGATTTATGTGAAACTCTGGCTATAATCGAAGAAAGATTAGAATTACCCAGTCCAATGGAGCAAGACGACATGGCAGGCAAAACTTTATATGACAAATTGTGGGATGACCACGTAGTTACAGAGCGTGATGATGGTTCGTGCTTACTTTATATCGACCGTCATTTATTGCATGAAGTAACAAGTCCACAAGCATTTGAAGGTTTGCAACTCGCGGGTCGTCAACCGTGGCGTTTAAGCGCGAACGTGGCTACACCAGACCATAACGTTCCGACTTCTAAAAAAGAGCGAGATCAAGGCATTGCAGGTATTGAAGATGATACGTCTCGTATTCAAGTTCAAACTTTAGATGATAACTGTAAGGCTTTTAATATTGTTGAGTTTGGTATTAATGACATTCGCCAAGGTATTGTGCATGTTGTTGGTCCTGAACAAGGTTTAACATTACCAGGTATGACTGTGGTATGCGGTGACTCGCATACAGCAACTCACGGTGCTTTTGGTTGTTTGGCGCATGGTATCGGGACATCTGAAGTTGAACACGTTTTAGCGACACAATGTTTGATTCAGAAAAAATCAAAAAATATGTTGGTTCGTGTTGATGGCGTTTTAGGTAAGGGTGTAACACCAAAAGATGTTGTGTTGGCCATTATCGGTAAAATCGGTACTGCAGGCGGTACAGGTTACGCAATTGAGTTCGGTGGTCAGGTTTTCCGTGATATGTCGATTGAAGGACGTATGACGGTATGCAACATGGCGATTGAAGCGGGTGCTCGTGTTGGTATGGTCGCAGTTGATGATAAGACTATTGGATACGTAAAAGACCGTAGCTACGCACCAAAAGGTGAGCAGTGGGAACAAGCGGTTGCTTACTGGAACACTTTACATTCAGACGATGATGCTGTTTTTGATGCAGTTGTTGAATTAAATGGCGCAGAGATTGAGCCACAAGTGTCTTGGGGTACTTCACCTGAGATGGTGATTCCAGTGTCGAAAGCTGTACCAACTTTAGAACAAGCCAAAGATGACGTACAACGTAGTGACTGGACGCGTGCGTATCAATATATGGGTTTAAATGCAGGTCAAGCATTGGCTGATATTCAACTTGATCGTGTGTTTATTGGTTCTTGCACTAACTCACGTATTGAAGATATTCGTGCTGCTGCTGAAGTGGTTAAAGGCCGTAAAGTGGCTTCTAGCATTAAGCAGGCCATGATTGTTCCGGGTTCTGGTTTAGTTAAACAACAGGCAGAAAAAGAAGGTTTGGATAAAATTTTCTTGGAAGCTGGCTTTGAATGGCGTGAACCGGGTTGTTCAATGTGTTTAGCAATGAACGCAGACAAGTTACAACCGGGTGAACACTGTGCATCGACATCAAACCGTAACTTTGAAGGTCGTCAAGGTAATGGTGGTCGTACTCATTTGGTGAGTCCGGCAATGGCAGCGGCTGCTGCAATCGCGGGTCATTTTGTTGACGTTCGTTCATTTTAATTCGGTCTGGAGCAAACCATGAAAGCTTATACAGTTGAACAAGGTATCGTTGCACCATTAGATCGTGCCAATGTTGATACAGATTTAATTATTCCAAAACAGTTTTTAAAATCGATTAAACGTACTGGTTTTGGCGACAATTTATTCGATGAACTTCGCTATTTAGATGAAGGCTACCCAGGTCAAGATAACTCAGTACGCCCAAAGAACCCTGACTTTGTTTTGAATCAGCAACGTTATCAAGGGGCAACTGTTTTAATTGCTCGTACTAACTTTGGTTGTGGTTCAAGTCGTGAACATGCACCTTGGGCATTAAACGAATATGGTTTCCGTACTGTTATTGCTCCAAGTTTTGCGGATATTTTCTTTAATAACTGTTTTAAAAACGGCATGTTACCAGTTATTTTATCTGAGAATATTGTTGATCAATTATTCAAAGAATGTGCTGCGAATGAAGGATATCAATTAACGATTGATTTGGCTGCGCAAGAAGTTCGTACACCAGCAGGTGAAGCATTTAAATTCGAAGTGGATCCATTTCGTAAGCATTGCTTGTTAAATGGCTTGGATGATATTGGCTTAACTCTTCAAAATGCGGACGCAATTCGCGCTTATGAAGAAAAAACCAAACAGGTTCGTCCTTGGGTATTCCAAGAGATAAATTAACCTTTTGGTACATTTTAAACATAGTCATGGCGTCGTGTTCAAACTCTTGCTAACATGCTAAAGCATAACAACAGCTTAAAATTATGCACTAGATGAGGATTGGGCTTGAACAATGAAGAGGAACGTTACTCATAGCTTTTTGTTGGGCCTGTGCGCAATAACACTAAGTGCTTGTCAGAGCACTTACAATGTAGTGGATACTGTTCGTATTAAGCAGGCTGAACAAGAAAATTTGGGGCAGAATGCAGCAATATATTGTTCGGGCGCAAAAAGTTGCGAATTTGAACGGCTAAATGATATTACTGTTGTTGATGCACAGACACGTCGTATTAGTAATCAGGCAATTCATCAAGGAATTGTGAGATTAAATGGTTCGGTGTTAAGTCAAAGCAATAGTTTGTATTTATCTGTGCCTGCCAAACAATATGAAGTGGTGATTCGTTACTATCCGATTTCTCCAGATCGGGCAGAAACCATCCATGTTATTCACCAATTCAAAGCCAACCATCGCTATATGTTTAAAATGTACCGAGACAAATCTAACCGTTCGGGTAGTTTGCTGAATGTTTCTGTACCAGATCCATTATGTGTTGACTTAGAGCAGGATGGGCGTGTAATTCGCCGTTTTTGTCGACCATTTGATGTAACCACAGGACTCGGTGAATTTCTCGAACAGAAAAAACTAACACCACGACAGTCATAACACTGTCTTGTCTTTGAAAATGGAAAACTTCATGTCTAAACAGATTTTAATTTTGGCTGGCGATGGGATTGGTCCTGAAATTGTTGGGGCAGCAGAAAAAGTATTAAATAAAGTAAATGAAAAATTTAATTTGTCTTTGACTTGGGAACATGGCTTGTTAGGTGGAGCTGCGATTGATGCTCATGGAGAACCGTATCCAGCTGTAACAAGTGAGCAAGCCAAAAAAGCTGATGCCATTTTATTAGGCGCCGTTGGTGGACCAAAATGGGACACTATTGAACGCTCTATTCGCCCTGAACGCGGTCTTTTAAAAATTCGTAGTGAACTTAACTTGTTTGCTAACTTGCGCCCAGCGATTTTATACCCACAATTAGCCGATGCTTCTAGCTTAAAGCCTGAGATTGTTGCTGGTTTAGATATTTTAATTGTTCGTGAATTAACTGGTGGTATCTACTTTGGTCAGCCACGAGGTATTCGTGAACTCGAAAATGGTGAAAAACAGGGCTATAACACTGACGTTTATTCTGAGAGCGAAATTAAGCGTATTGCAAAAGTTGCTTTTGAACTTGCAGGATTACGTGGCGGTAAAGTGTGTTCTGTAGATAAAGCAAACGTTTTAGAAGTGACAGAGCTTTGGAAGCAAACGGTTACTGACTTACAGCAAGCGAACTATCCAAATATTCAGCTTTCACATATGTATGTGGACAATGCTGCTATGCAACTTGTACGTGCACCTAAACAGTTTGACGTAATCGTTACAGGTAACTTGTTTGGCGATATCTTGTCTGACGAAGCAGCAATGCTTACAGGCTCAATTGGTATGTTGCCGTCAGCTTCTTTAGATGAAAATGGCAAAGGCATGTATGAACCTTGTCATGGTTCGGCGCCTGATATTGCGGGTCAAAATGTGGCAAACCCATTAGCAACCATTCTTTCTGTTGCAATGATGCTTCGTTATACCTTCCGTGAAGAAGCTGCTGCTAAAGCAATTGAAGATGCAGTAGGGCAAGTACTTGATCAAGGTTTCCGTACAGCCGATATTATGTCTGAAGGCATGACTAAAGTAGGTACAGCCGAGATGGGTGAAGCAGTCGTTGCTGCTCTTGCTTAAGCGCTACTTTGCTAAAAAACGCAGCTTCAAGCTGCGTTTTTTATGGTTGTGTTTAGCAAGCTTTACCTTCGTATTGAATAGATTCAGCAATGTCATTTTTAAGCTGAAAAATAACTTTGCAATTAAAATTAACATCGTAAGAGTTGCTCCCTAATGTCCCCAATTGAATAGGAACTGGATTACCACCCATCTCTACATTGCTCACCATAGGAATGGGAATACTTAACGGCCGTAAAATCGTGTAGATGAGTTGATTTGATGTTTTTTGTGGAACATGCGCAATTTGAAAGCCAAGACCGCGTAAGTTTAGTTCTTGTTGAATGGTGGTCGATGATTTGCCCAGAAAGCCTTTTAAATATTCTTGTAAGTCGACAGATTGGCGTGGTTGAGTTGCGCAACCGTTCAAATAAATAGACATCACTGAGAGCAAGGTTATTCGGCATAGGTTCGATATATTCATTTTTCTCTCTATCAAATTATATTTATTGTTAGATAACGGTAGGTTGGATTGCCTAGCTTGTAAAGAAAAAAAGGAAGTTTATGATAAATGGAGGATGAGTTTATCTAGCAATTCATACTCATATCTGAAAGGCTTTATAATTATTTTGCAAAAAAACTTAAGGAAAACATGATGAAAAAAATACTTTTAGCACTTTTATGCAGCTTTGGAGTAACAGCGGTATATGCCGATAATTGCGAAACTACTCGTAATACCTATGATGATATTTACTGTACAAATAAAATCTATGCGAGTGCTGATGCAGATCTAAATAAAAATTATCAGGCATTAAGAGCAAAATTGAATACGGCACAAAGAAATACGCTTAAGAAGTCTCAGCTTGCGTGGATACGTCAACGTGATGCTGAATGTACAGATTCAAATAGAAATAGTGTAGACGTGCAGTGTCGTTTACAGACAACGCAGGAAAGAAACCATTGGCTACAAGAAAGATTGCGTGAATGCCAAACAGTTGGGTGTAAGTCCAGTCGATTAAGTGAATAAATAAAGCAATAAAAAAGCCACATCATGAAGTGGCTTTTTTGCATTCACTAATTAGCGAGCACGGTACGTAATACGACCTTTAGTTAAGTCATATGGAGTCATTTCGACTTTTACACTGTCGCCAGTAAGAATACGGATATAGTGTTTACGCATTTTACCAGAAATGTGTGCAATAACTTCGTGACCGTTTTCAAGACGTACACGGAACATCGTATTAGGAAGCGTTTCGGTGACAACGCCTTCGAACTCAATGAGTTCCTCTTTATTGGCCATAGCCTACCTGATGATCAAATTGGAAAGGCGCAAATTATAGTCAATTTATTTAAAAAAAACAAGATAGACATCTTCTTGTTAAAGCATCTGGTTAAACTATGACTAGTAAAAAAAGATGTAATTTTTTTCACAAAACAACTCTAATTCTGTTGTCAGTTTGGTCAATCAACGCTAATCTAAAATCATAGTTATTAGGGACTGTTCATGCATAAAGAGTCAACAGCTCCTAAGTATCAATGAAGTATCTACATGGAAGGGCACTGCGTGGGTCAGCTAACAGATGCATCAGTTGTATTACGTTTTGGCTATCAAGCAATTCGTCGTGCAGGATTGCCAACAGAAGAAATATTAACTAAAGCGGGAGTCGCTTTAAATCAGGTCGATACAAATGCACGTACTCCGTTAAGTGCACAGTATGCCTTTTGGACTGCAGCTCAGGAAGTCAGTAAAGATCCAGACATCGGTTTGCATTTAGGTGAGCATTTGCCTTTGTACCGTGGTCAGGTGATTGAACATTTATTTATTAGTAGTGAAACCTTTGGTGAAGGCCTTAAAAGAGCTTTAGCGTATCAACGTCTAATTAGTGATGCATTTGATGCAAAGCTGGTTGTCGAAGATGGGCGTTGCTATTTAACCAATGGTGAGCAAGTGGGGGCTGATAACCTTGTGAATCGTCATTTTTCAGAATGTGCGATTTCTGGTGTGCTTCGATTCTTCAAATTTATTACCGAAGGTCAGTTTCATCCTATCTTCATTGATTTTAACTTTAGTGAAGGTGCTTCGGAAGATGAATATTTCCGAGTTTATGGCTGTCCGGTAAGTTTAGGGCAAAAAGAAACAAGGCTATATTTTGATCCTGCCATTTTAGACTTCCAGCTTTGGCAGGCGGAACCTGAACTATTGCAACTGCATGAACAGCTCGCAATTGAAAAGCTACAAGAATTGGCTCGTTATGATTTGGTTGGTGAGGTTCGTCGAGCGATTGGTTCAACACTAGAAAGTGGAGAAACCACGCTAGAAACTGTAGCAGCACAATTAAATATTACGCCACGTCGTTTACGCACTCAGTTGAGTGAAGCGAATACCAGTTTCCAACAAATACTTTCTGACTACCGTTGTCGTTTAGCTAAAAAACTTTTGGCAAATACCAGTGAGAGTGTGGAGCGTATTGTGTATTTAACGGGTTTCTCCGAACCAAGTACGTTCTATCGTGCGTTTAAACGTTGGACCAATGAAACACCAGTTGAGTACCGTAAGCGTAAACAGCACCGCTAATAAAAATGGGTTAAGCCTACTCAGGTAGGTTTAACCAATGTGGCCCAAGTGGTGGTTGTGGTAAGTCAAACTGCTCGGGATAGTAACATTGAATAAAGTAGAGACCGTCAGGTGGAGCAGTGACTCCTGCCGCTTTACGATCTTGTGCTGCAAACATTGTATCGATATGGTCTATTTCATACATACCTTGACCAATTTCGAGTAAGCATCCAACAATATTACGCACCATATGGTGTAAAAAACCATCTGCTTGAATATCTAACACTAAATAGCGGCCATGTTCAAATAGACGACAATGCGTTACATGTCGAACAGGTTTATTGGACTGGCATGCTGCTGCGCGAAAGGTTTCAAAGTTATGCGTACCTTCAAATTTACTAGCAGCTTTAATCATCTTTTGCACATCTAGCTGTTGGTAAATGTGCGTGACCTGTTTATGTAAGAGGGCTGGGCGACAAGGAGCGTTATAAATAACATAGCGGTAACGTCGAGCAGTCGCCTTAAAGCGTGCATGAAAATTTTCATCCATCAGTTTAATCCATTGAATGGAAATATCTTTAGGTAACTGGCTATTTGCTCCTCTTAACCATCCCGTTTCTGGTCGAATGGCATTCGTATCGAAATGTGCCACCATATTGGTTGCATGTACACCTGCATCTGTTCTACCCGCACCATGAAGTGCAATAGGTTCATCTGCAATTTTGCTGAGTACACGCTCAATCGTTTCCTGAACGCTGGCAACGCCTGGCTGTTGTGTTTGCCAACCTCGATATTGAACTCCGCTAAACTCAATACCGACCGCATAACGTTGCATAGCTTTACCTCTATTTAATGCAAATTTTCATTCCAATGGCTGAACCATTGTTCTGGGGTTGGGTATTTTAAATAGATTTGAAGTGCTTTTGCATAAAGATCTGCATGACTATGTGCATCATTAATGACAATTTTTGCAGTTTTGGCCCAAGCGCTAATGGCATAACGTTGATCAATGCCCCCAAAGGTCACTTGTGTCGCCAAAATTGGAACACAACCACGAGCATACAGCTCATCTAAGGTTGCTAATAACTCAGGGTTAACTGCGATATTGCCTGTACCAAAGCCTTGTAACACCAAAAAGTGTGGTGGGGCAGGAAGTAAGTGGCGCAACTGTTGTACCAAGTGCTGTGTTGCAATCGGTTGCATCATCCAGTTTAAAATCTGGAATGAAGCAGCTTTTTCAATTTGAGCATCTTGTACGATTAATTCATTTTGTTGAGGCGTAAATTCAACTTCACTACTTAAACCTGAAAATGCATCGAGTTCAGTCGTATGCGTTTTTAAAGCAGTTTGCGCATGGAATACTTGATGATGAAATGCAAGATAAGCACCTACAGGTAAGCTAATCACTTGTTCTAATGCAAGATATAAGTTCTCAATTGCATCAGTAAATTCACGAGTATTATCACCTTGAATATTAAGTAACGGGTATTGGCTACCAGTAATTACAATATGACAGCTTTGGCCTAAAAAGCGGGCTAGGGTTGCAGCTGCATAACTGAGCGTGTCTGTACCGTGAATAACAACGAAATGTTGATAGCCTTCAAGTTGTAGTTGTTGTATCCGTTGAATGAGACGTAACCAATCAGGAGCCGTACAGGCACTGCTATCGACAATATTGGGTGCAGCGAAGCAGTCAACCGTTAAGTGTGGTGGAATCACTTTTTCAAGTTGGGGCAAGAATTGGTCGTAAGGCATAGGCGCTAAAGGTTCACCAATGCAACCAAAAGTACCACCCATATAAAATAAGGCTATTTTTTTCATATTTTTGCAGGCATAAAAAAGCAGTCATCTCTGACTGCTTATGGTAAATCGAACAGTTCTAAGAAGCTATGCGATTAAGTAGGTTTTTCGCATGTTGTTGTTGTTCTGTGTTGAATTTTTGCTCGTCACTCTCTAATAAATTGCGTGCTGCTTGGTTCGCTCCAAACTTGATGTATTGCTCAGCCAATTTCAAATCGAGCTCATTTTCATTTACTTGTTTTAATTCTGGAAAAGCTTCTAGAAGTGGATCCTCTATTTGAGCTTGCGTAACTGCTTCATTGACTACATCTATAGAATTTTGATTTTCAAGCTCTGGCGCTGTAACTAATGCAGGCTCATCTAACGAAAACTCAAGAGGTGCGATTGAAGCTGCTTCTAATGGCGCTTGTTCTACGAGTTTAATTTCATCTAATGATGGAGCTTGTTCAGCAGGCTTTGTCTCTGAACTTGAAGGATTTAAGTCAAGATTAAAATCTAATGGATTGATGCTACTCTCTTGATCTGCTTTTACCTCTACTGCTTGAGTTTTTTCCTCAGTTTCATGCTGAGGGGCCAAGTCAAAAGAAAACTCTAAATCAGCTAGCTCATTTGTTTCCTTAGATGACGATACTTCTGGTTCTTGCGGAGAAGTTGATACTTCTGTTTCATGTACAGGTTGGCTGGTATTTTCTGTAGCCGCAGTTTTTTCGAATGAAAAGTTAAATTCTAACGGTTCAACTTCAACAGCAGGTTCTTGTTTTACCGGTGTATAGTCTTTCTGCAAGTCATCAAAAGAAGCTTCAGAAGAACTTGTTGTTAACTGGTCAAACTGAGCTGTTGTATCAGGTGTATTTTTTGGCTCTTCATACGTTTGAGCCTGAGGAAAATCAATAGCATCAGGTTGTCTTGAAGACTCATATTCTTTTTGTCTTGCTTCTGCTTTAATTGTGATTTCATTTAATGCCAAGATGCGAATATGGCTAATAAGTTGTTGAATCGCAAATTCATCTTTTTGAGCAATATGAACTTCAAGAAGTAATAAATACAATTCGTGTTGGGTATTGTCTTTCTTTAGTGCCTGATTGACTTGAGCTTCGGCCGCAGAAAACTGTTTTTCTTGAATGAGTTGTATAATATTTTGACGAACAGCTTCTGGTACCGGACTACTTTGTGGAAGAGCAGGAGTGATTTCTTCAACTACATTGGCTTTACTTTTTTCACGCGAGCTTTTACTCGATTTGGCACCTGCTTTTTTGCCCGATTTTTTACTTATACTTTTTGGGGAGGTGGTCTCTTGTTTTTGGCCATTCTCGCGCTTTTTTAAAACAACGGCGACCACGAGTAATATGATAAACGGAATCACATATAACATTACTTTCCCCTTAAAAAATAAAATTTTGCAATATAAAGCGTGCTAACTCTGGTTTTAACTTAGTGTTTTTGCTTGTGAGTTTGTTGCTGTGCTTTTAATTGCTGCTGTAACTCTGCCAAACGCGCATTCAGAAGTTGAATACGTTGGTCTTTTAAACTTAAAGTTTGATTTAGTTTGGTTACATTCCTTTGTAATGTAACGGTTTTTTCTCGAGTTGTCATAACTTTTACTGCTAACTCAGTATTGTTTTGACCTTGTTGTGTGCTCTTTTTTGCACTTCCATGATTAGAATTTGGGCTGTTCTCTGCCACAATGCTCATTTCAGCTTGTTGCAAACGATATTTAGCTCGGCCAGAAGTAGGTTTTGCTAAGTTAGCTTCAGTTGATTTAGGTTTTGTATGAGGCGCTTTGGCTGTATTTGCTGCTGTTAAATTTAGTGAAATTCCCTGACGTAAACGGTTTACATCGCCTTGGATAAAAGCATGTCGATTTTGAGCTTGGATATCTCGCATGACTTTAGCTACAGGTTGTTTAGTTTGTGCTGCGATACGATTAGCAATCGACCATAAAGACTCATTACGTTGTACGACATACTTACCTGTAGGTGCTGGACCTTTATACGTGCTTATTTTTTGTTTTTTTTGTGTGTTTTTACTTAATAGATTTTTTTGTTGAGCAGGTTTAGATTGAGCTACTTTTTTGACTGTAGTGGCTTTATTGTCACTGCTCGTTTTGAGAGGAGCAACTGATTGCTTGTCTACAACAGATGGTTCTGTGCTCATTGCTGTTATTGTTTGCTGTGGCGCTTGAGTCGCAGGTTTTTCGGTAAAAGGAGTTGTTGGAGCCGAGTTATTCAAAGCAGGAGCAGTTCCAGTGCTAATGTTTAGATTACGCTCATTAGCTGTAGTTTCGGCTACAGGTGTTGCTGTCTCAGCAGGTGTGTATCGAGTACTTTCCGGTAAGTTTAACGCGATGTCTTTTTCATTTACGATAAATTGCGGTGAAAGTGGACTTTCGTTAGCAGCGACCTTTTTTATAGGCGATGGCTTTAAAACGGTTTTAATATGTTGAAGACGAGTTGCATTACCTTCACTGACTTTTACGACAATATTCAATTCAGGATCAATAATAGGACGAGATGAGGTAATCACAATAACGCCAGAACCTTGGCCATTTTGGCGTGTATAAAAGTTCAGATTACCAGGAGGTTGGTGAGTGACTCCCAAACTATTAAGATCTTCTTGAGTGGCTAAACTGACTTGTAATGGGGTATTTGGATCCGCTTGCTGAAAATTCATTTCTGCATAAAGTAATTCCCCAGGTGCAGATTGAATTTGAATAGGATCTAATGTAATCGCATAAACACAAGGCGAAGACATAATGGTGAAAATGGCAATTTTTAATTTGTTATATGCAGTCATCTCAATCCATGACCTGATCAGTCGTAAAGTCGTTCAAAATTATACAATAATGAAATGTAAATAAATTGTTAATTTTTCACAAACCAGTTACGAAAAAGCCGATCAAATGTGATCGGCTTTTTATTTTGACTGAATAATTCAGGTCAAATTATGAGCTTTTGTATTCTACTAAAATACGTAACATACGACGTAAAGGTTCAGCAGCACCCCAAAGTAGCTGATCGCCTACTGTGAATGCACCGAGATACTCTTTACCCATATTGAGTTTGCGTAAACGGCCTACAGGTACAGTTAAGGTACCAGTCACAGCTACAGGTGTAAGATCAGTCATTGATGCTTCACGTGTATTTGGTACAACTTTAGCCCACTGGTTTGAGTTACGAATCATATCTTCGATCTCATCAAGCGGAACATCTTTTTTCAGTTTGATGGTTAATGCTTGAGAGTGGCAACGCATTGCACCGATACGCACACAGTGACCATCAATAGGAACAATTTGAGAGTTACCTAAAATCTTGTTGGTTTCAACTTGACCTTTCCACTCTTCTTTAGATTGACCGCTTTCAAGCTGTTTATCAATGTAAGGAATCAATGAACCAGCAAGTGGCACACCAAAGTTCGCAGAAGGGAAGCCTTCACCACGTTGTAACTCAGCAACTTGACGGTCAATATCAAGAATTGCAGATTTAGGATCATCTAACAAAGTCTTGGTATTGTTGTACAAATAACCCATACCTGTTAACAACTCACGCATGTTTTGTGCGCCAGCACCTGATGCTGCTTGATAAGTCATAGCAGTCATCCACTCAACCAAATTATTTTGGAAAAGTGCGCCTACGCCCATCAACATAAGTGATACTGTACAGTTACCACCAACGAAAGTTTTAGTACCTCTCGCTAAACCGTCTTTAATTACGTTAAGGTTAACTGGATCAAGAACGATGATTGCATCATCAGACATACGTAAAGTAGATGCAGCATCAATCCAGTAGCCATCCCAACCAGTTGCTTTTAACTGTGGGAAAACTTCAGACGTGTAGTCACCACCTTGGCAGGTAATAATGACATCCATTTGCTTCAGACTGGTAATGTCTGTAGCTTCCATAAGTGCTGGGGCAGTCTTACCACCAAATGAAGGAGCTTCACCACCTGCATTACTGGTAGAGAAGTAGAATGGCTCAATATGAGCAAAATCATTCTCTTCAACCATACGTTGCATAAGGACGGAACCGACCATCCCGCGCCAACCGACCAGACCTACTTTCATGTCATTTTGCCTCGGTGCGTTAAAATTGTTAGGGGGAGTTGAGTGTATCAAAAGTGCTCACAACTGCAAGCGTTACAGAATCAAAACAGCAATTTTATTGAGTAGAATATCTTGTTTATGTTACATACAAAATTGATAAAGATGACAAAAACATTAAAAAACAAATCATCTTAAAAGAGTAATTTCAATGATTTATATCGAAGTTGTGTCTGTGGTGGTGATTTGGTTGACTTTCTGGTCACTTATCCCTCGTGATGAGTGGTGGTTTAGAGGGGCTGATTTTCCACGTTTACAAATTCTGTTTGTGGGCTTTATTGCTTTAATTGGCATGTTGTTTTGGCCGTCTGAATGGAACATATGGCGTGAGCTTTTACTTGCAGTACTCATTGCAGCAATTGCTTATCAACTTAAAATGGTTTTGCCTTATACCTTGTTTTGGAAAAAACAGGTTAAAAAGGTAAAGCAACATCAAGTAGATCCTAAAAAGCAGATTTCACTAATTGTTTCTAATGTGCTTACACCCAATGATAAATATCATTTATTACTTGAGCATGTACGGACATTAAAACCTGATTTATTGTTGACGTTAGAAAGTGACAAGACATGGGAAAATGCTCTAAAAGAAATTGAAGAGGAGTACCCTTACCGTGTGCCTGTACCATTAGATAATTTATATGGCATGCATTTATATAGTCGACTACCGCTTAGAAATACTGAGGTCAAGTTCATTTTAAGTAATGAAATTCCTTCTATTCATACCACTGTAATCTTACGTTCTGGGATGCCTGTTCAGCTCTACTGTTTACATCCTAAGCCGCCTAGTCCAACTGAAGCAAAAGATTCAACACTACGAGATGCAGAGCTTTTAATTGTTGGAGATCAAATTAAAGATCTGGATGAGAGTTGTATCGTGATGGGAGATCTAAATGATGTCGCATGGTCACGCACAACACGTTTATTTCAGCGTATTAGTGGATTACTCGACCCGCGAGTTGGCCGACACTTTATTAATACTTTTCACGCAGATTACTCTTTATTGCGTTGGTCACTTGATCATATCTTTCATAGTACAGACTTTGGTTTAGTAAAAATGCAGCGTTTATCTCATATTGGCTCAGATCATTTTCCTGTCTACGTCGTTTTACAAACAGGTCGAATATTTGAAGAGATTCAAGAAGAAGTTGAAGAAACTCAAGATGATGAAGAAGAAGCTCAAGCTGCAATACAAGAAGGTATTGCTAAAGCTGAAAAAGAAGAAAAAATAGTGACTGATGAAATTGCAGAGCCTTATAAAGAGAAAAGTATATAAAAGCAGGTTGTAAGCAATATCGTACAAAGATTTGAGTCTAGGTCCAATAGGCAGGGGGAACTAAAACCCGTATTCTACATTCATCGGCACACGGAAGCGGGAATGGATAATCCCAAGTAAGGATGCACTAAGCTGATATGGAACGACATCACGGATAAGATGTTAGAACGGAAGCAATAAAAAGAATTATATACCCTGAAAGCACAACCTCATTTACCCGAGTTTTGCAGGACGCAGAACTCGGGTTGATATTTTATATAAATACCATTTAATTATTTGTAAATTAAAGAAATATTTTTAAGATTATCTTAATTTTAAAATCTATTTAATTATAGGTAGTTGTCCATAAGTTTTTTTATATATCCGAGCCTTTTTCGATGAAAATAGATACAAAAATTTTTTTTGATAAGTTTTTGTTTTTATAGATTATTGAAGAATAAATATAGGCTTTGGTCTATTTAGACATAAATTGGACTTGTTTAATTGGCAAATCTCAATAGAATGTGCCGATCGTTGACATGTTGGATCGTCAACAGGCATTGTTGTTTACTTCGCCGGATCGGCGGGTTGTGATTTGCTTGTGCATTTAAATTTCTGTTTGGAAATTAGTGTACATATTGAGGTTTCACTCTAAGATAGTGGTCTTCTCCCTCTCATATTTGATACTTTGCGGTGCATAAGGATTGTCTTATGAAGAATTTTAAATTTAGCCTTGCGTGGCAAATTTTAATTGCTTTAATCCTAGGGATAGTTGTCGGGGCTGTTTTACATAATCAGCCTGAAATCAAAGATAGTATTGTAAATAACGTTCTTACGCCGTTAGGTAAGATCTTTATTAGCCTGATTAAAATGATTGTTATTCCAATCGTTTTCTCTACATTGATTTTAGGTATTGCGGGTGTTGGCAGTACAAAAAGTCTTGGGCGTCTTGGTTTTAAAACCATTCTCTATTTCGAAATTATTACTACTATTGCTATTTTGGTCGGCTTGGTTGCAGCAAATATCTTCCATCCAGGTTCAGGCATTGATATGTCTCAACTGGTTCAAACTGATATTTCTCAATATAAGCATACAACTGAAGAAGTACAGTCACAGTCTCATGGTATTATCCAGACGATATTATCGCTTATCCCAACGAACATTATTAGTTCAATGGCACATGGCGAAATGTTACCAGTGATTTTCTTTGCTGTGCTTTTTGGTATTGGCTTATCTTCATTGCCAGCTACAACAAAAGACCCATTATTAAATGTATTTCATGCTGTATCGGAAACAATGTTCCGTGTAACACACATCATCATGAAATATGCGCCAGTGGGTGTATTTGGTTTGATCGCTGTAACTGTTGCAAACTTCGGTTTCGCTTCACTTATTCCATTAGGTAAATTGGTTGTATTGGTTTACGGTGCAATCTTGTTCTTTGCTTTAGTGGTACTTGGTTTAACTGCAAAAATGTTCAGTATCAATATCTTTACTTTGCTTAAGATCTTGAAAGATGAATTAATTTTGGCATATTCGACTGCAAGTTCAGAAACAGTTTTACCGCGTATTATGCAAAAAATGGAAGCTTATGGCGCGCCAAAAGCAATTTCTAGTTTTGTAATTCCAACAGGTTATTCATTTAACCTTGATGGTTCTACGCTTTACCAAAGTATTGCAGCAATCTTTATTGCACAGCTTTACGGTATCGAAATGTCAATCAGTCAACAAGTTATTTTGGTTGTAACATTAATGATTACTTCTAAAGGTATCGCGGGTGTTCCTGGCGTATCGTTTGTTGTGTTATTAGCGACATTAGGTAGTGTTGGTATTCCTGTAGAAGGCTTAGCATTTATTGCTGGTGTTGACCGTATTATGGATATGGCACGTACTGCGTTGAACGTTGTAGGTAACGCGCTTGCGGTACTTGTAATCAGTAAATGGGAAAAACAATACGACTATGAAAAAGCTGCTGCTTATGAAGCAACATTTAAATAAGACTGCTTTCTTTTAGTTGTAAAAAAACCCGCGATGATCGCGGGTTTTTTATTACGTTATTTCAGTACACTTTGATATAGCTCAATGGTCTGGTCGCACATATCTTTTAAACTGAACATGGTCACAGGAGCAACTGTTTGAGGTTGTTCAATATGATGTTTTACTTTTTCTACTAAAGCTTTTTCATTTTCAGCTTCAACAAGACCTTGTGGATATACATGAGATAAAATCTCTGCAACACCTCCACGATTCCAGCCAATCACTGGCGTACCGACTGAGAGTGCTTCTAATGCTGTTCTACCGAATGTTTCTGCCTGATTGGATAGAGAGAGCACAATATCGCTAAAAGCGAGCCATTCACGTATATCTGAGCGATGTCCTACAAAGGTGATCTTATCTGCAAGTCCTTTGTTTTGAATGGTGCTTTGCAACTCACTTAAATAGGCCTGTTTTTTAGCATCGGCACCACCCACAACAACAGCATGCAGTTGAGGATATTGCGACTGAAGTTGTTGCATCAATTCAATTAAGCTTTCATGTCCTTTTAAACGTGTAATACGGCCAGGCAAGCATAGTAAAAATTTATTTTCGAGTTCAGGAAAGTCATTAAAAACTTGATTAAACCACTGTGCTGAGGGTTGGTAGTTATGCGGGAAAGCAGCTGGATCAATCCCTCGATAAATCCGGACAATATCTTGTGGTGGACAGTTTTTATAATGGTCAGTGATGTATTTAACTACGCTGTCAGAAACGGCAATTACTTTTTCAGCTTGAGTCATAATCGCACTATAACGATTAACTGAATAAAAACCATGTACTGTGCTAATGAGGTGAGGGCGCTTATGTGCTGGTATTCCTTTTAAGGCAAAATGAGTAAGCCACGCAGGGACACGTGAGCGGACATGAACAATATCGGGTTGATGCTCTTCAATAAGTCGACGTAAAGGGCGAATTTGCCATAAGCTCGATAAAGATTTTTTATGAATCGGTAGTGTTAAGTGTTTAGAACCCTCGGCTTCAAGTTGAGACACTAGTCGTCCGCCGTTTGATACAACTAAAGATTGGTGGCCTTGTGCAACTAGTGCACGTGCAATTTCCAGTGTGCCGCGTTCTACGCCACCGCTATTGAGTTCTGGGAGAAGTTGCATCACTTTCATTGTTTTTTGCCTTATACATTTATAAAAGATGGACCATTTACAGATACATCATTTCAAGCTAAATCATTATCCAGAATTTACTATCGTGTTAGCGACATGGATGTCGCTGTTTCGCTGTGTTACATGGAAGTAACATCAGCGGAACAAAGGATTTTTGCTTACTTTTTATCCCTAAAAAGTAAGGTCTGCCTATTCGAAAGTATTTGAGTTTCACTTTAAATTGAGGCTGTGCTTACTACCACTTTAAAATCATTACAGTTTTATCTTAGTAGATCTCTTCATATCCTTCAGGACGTGTTTTAAATCGACGATGGAACCACATATATTGAGTGGGTGCGATACGAAGCTGGTTCTCAATAATCTTATTCACGCGGGTTGCATCATCGACTTCATCTTCGCTTGGCATATTGTCGACTGCAGGTTCAATCAAGATATGATATTTAGGGTCATGTACATCGCCATGACGATAAAAATATAAAGGAACAGCAACCGCTTTGGAAATTTTTAATAAACGACGGTGAGCCGTTACTGTCGCAGCTGGCACTCCAAAAAATGGTGCCATAACGCCTTGTTTAAGCCCGAAGTCTTGATCGGGACTATACCAAATGGCATCACCATCTTTAAGGTGACGAATTAAGCCGCGCATATCATCATGATCAATTTGTGCTTTGTAGATTGTGCCGCGGCAGCGATAAATCAGCATATCGAGTAGCGGGTTATTTTGAGGACGATAAACAACATCAGGTTCAAAATATTGAGCGCATACATAACCACCAGCATCAAGCAAAGTACTGTGAGTTCCTAGTAATAAAACGCCTTTGCCTTGTGCTTGAGCATTGGTAATGTGTTCTAAGCCTTCAATCGTGACACGGTTTTTAAACCAGTACGGCTTATACCATGCGTTCAAGGTCTCAAAAATACCAAGCATCATATCTACAAAAACTTGTTTTGCTTGTTGCTGTACTTTTTCAGGTGACCATTCGGGAAAGCAAACTTCTAAATTGCGAATAGTAGTTTTGCGACGAGATTTTAAATATTTCCAAGCGATATTTGCTAACCCGTGAGCTAAACGCCATTGGATCGCCCATGGTAAAATAGCCAAAAGCATGAGGAAAGTAATCGCAATCCATACACCCCAATATTTAGGTAATAAAAAGGACCATTGAAACTCACCGGGCGTATAAGGCTGCTTTTGGCTCATAACGATATAAAGAATTTAAAAAGTTAAAACTAGCAAAAGTGTATCACGAACTGAATTTATCGTCGTAATACACAGGAGTAAATTGAAGTTTTAGAGCAGGGGGAGGAAAACAAAGTGGTTATCGGCGGTGTTCTAAAAGAATACGAACAGCGAGTCCAGCTAATACCGTCCCCATAATCCAGCGTTGAATGCTCGCCCAAAGCGGTTTTTGCTGTAGAAAGAGCGCAATACTACCTGCAGAAAATACAATCAATGCATTGACGGAAACACTTACAAAAATTTGTATGGTTCCGAGTTGAATGGACTGCGCTAAAATACTGCCTTGTTGTGGATGTATAAACTGTGGCAATAAAGACAAATACATAATTGCAATTTTAGGATTAAGTAAATTTGTCAAAAAGCCCATTAAAAATAATTTTAATGGTGAGTCAATAGATAAGTCTTTTACACTGAAAATAGGCGCTGCATTTGGACGTAATGCTTTCCATGCAAGCCAGAGTAAATATATGGCACCGGCAATACGAATCGTGTCATAGGCATATGGAACTGCCACAACAAGCGCTGTGATCCCGAAAGAAGCGCAGAGCATATAAAATACAAAACCAACAGCAACCCCACCGAGGGAAATAAAACCTGCTATTTTGCCTTGACTAATGGAGCGAGAGATAAGATAAATCATGTTCGGACCCGGGGTGAGTACCATCGCCAAGCAAATGAGTCCGAATGCCAAAATTTGAGAGAGATCTAGCACGGAATTATCCTTAAATATTATTATACTGATAGGTATATCATAATTATTTTATATACAGCGAAACATTATTCATTGTCTTTTTAAATGGCTTTGTTGCACAAAGCTATTCTTGAAGGCTTCTTCAGTAATATAATTTCCAGATGAAGAAGCCTACACCTAAAATCTATCGTACAACCAATTGGTCCTCGTATAACCAAGCTTTAATCAAGCGAGGAAATATTTCAATCTGGTTTGATCCTAAGACGCAATGGTATGCACAACCACAAGGCAAGCAAGGACGAAATCAAACTTATTCCGATACAGCGATTCAATGCTGTTTAATGATCAAATCTCTATTCCGTCTTTCTTTACGTATGGTTACTGGCTTTGTTCAAAGCCTGATTAAACTCTGTGGCTTGAATTGGACAGCACCAGATTACTCCACCCTTTGTAGACGACAAAAGCATATTGATATTGCGATAAGCTATCAGAAAAGTCATGATGGGTTACACCTACTTGTCGACTCTACGGGTTTAAAGTTTTTAGGTGAAGGCGAATGGAAGCGTAAAAAACATCAGCCTGAATACCGTCGGCAATGGCGTAAACTGCATATTGGTATAGATGCTGAAACACTGCAAATACGTGCCGTTCAGCTTACTACAAATAATGTCAGTGATTCACAAGTACTAGGTGATTTACTGGATCAAATTCCACTAGATGAGCGAATAGATTCTGTCTATACCGATGGCGCGTACGACACGAAGTGCTGCAGAAAAGTGATTTCAGATCGTCAAGCACATGCAGTAATTCCACCCAGAAAGAATGCCAAGCCCTGGAAAGATTCTAAAATAAGTTCAATAGAACGAAATGAGTTACTTCAAACGGTTAAACATTTAGGCAGAACCCTATGGAAAAAATGGTCGGGTTATCACCGTCGTAGTTTGGTGGAAACCAAGATGCATTGCATCAAATTATTAGGTGATAGGCTGACGGCAAGACATTTTCAAAGTCAGGTCAATGAAATTCATGCGCGTGTGGCAGTTCTGAATAGATTTACGGAATTAGGTAGACCTCGCACCCAAGTTGTGTCTTAAATTTGAATGGATTGGGGAGAACTCAGC
>NZ_JFWX01000043.1:0-30338 GCF_000588095.1 Acinetobacter sp. 1130196
TGAATAAATCGTTGTATGGCTTACATTCATTGTTTGATCCAAATCAGGAAATGTCTTTAAACGCTTTGCTATTTGCTGAGGAGACCATAAACAACGGATCGCTTCAACAATAAATTTCCAGAGGATTGAATCGATTTTGAGTTTTCTGTGACCACGTCTACGTCTAGCGAAGGTGTTATCAGAAGCATATCGAGCTTGATAAACGTCATTGATGCTATTTCTTTTAAGCTCACGATAGATCGTACTAGGATGTCTTTTAATGAGTTCAGCAAATTTTCTGGCTGAAAAGCCTTCTTTTCTTGACTCAAGCATTAATGCAGTACGATCTTCAAAGTTAAGATGATGGTATGACAATTTTATATACTCCATAAACCCTTTAAATTAATTAGGTGGTTTATGTCGCACTTCAAGTTTTACTCTGCCTATTGTAAGTTCTTAAATTTATAAGAATCATAAGTTTTTATAAATTTAATAATTGGGTTACAGAGAGAGGTTTAATGAAATGAGTTTAAAGAAAATATTGTTATTACCAGTAAGTCTAATGTTGAGTGCAGCTGGTTGTGCAGGTATTGGTCCAAATGCAACTTATTATATGGCGACAACATCTTTTAAATATGATCCTCGATATACAGATTATATGATGGAAGTAAATGGCTCTGAAATTGGAGGAGGATTTGGTAAAGCAATATCTACTAACCCAATTAAAGTGGGAGAGCAAATCATTACATGGAAAGATGCAAATACGGGTGAAAAACATGCTGCTAAAAATCAGGTAATTATTACGAAAGAACAGTTAAAAGGAAAAAAATATTTAGCAGCTCATATTTATCCTGATGATACTGTAGAAATAACGACTTCAAATAATTGGCCTGACCCAACAGAAAAGGGGATGAAGTGGAGAGAAAAAATAAAAAGAGAGGGTCAATAAATGTTAGCCGTTCAATTAAAACGTACAGTTAATATAAATAATGATGTTGCAAATAATCAGCCATCTTGCAAGCAAGATTGTCGCGATGTCGTGAATATTTCAGTTTTTTTTGATGGTACTGGAAATAATGAGGATGCTGATAAAAAAGAAAAAAAATGGTCCAATCCTGCCCGTTTATGGCGTAATGCTCGAACACATAGTGATAAAAACGAAGCAAAAAATGATTATGCAATATATGTCTCTGGTGTTGGAACCAGATTTAATGCTGAGTTAAATATCTTTCAAAGAGCGATTTCTGACTTTCAGGATCACTATAGCCTGTTAGGTATGGGCGTTGGTTTAGGTGGTGCAAGACGACTAGATTATGGTGAAGACCAGTTAAATGATGCTTTAAAACAAGTCTTAATTTTTAATGCACAAAAGGCAGAAAAAGATGTTAAAAAATATGTAGGTGAAAAAAAGAATTATAGCTTTGCAGAAGTCGACAAAAATTTAAAAGATCACAGACTAATTAAGAAAATTAATATTTCTGTGTTTGGTTTTTCGCGTGGTGCTGCACTTGCCCGTGCATTTACAAATCAATTTATAGGGCAGTGTGAATCAAACTGCGATGGGCTTACCTATGGACAAGGCAAATATCCAATTGAGTTTAAGTTTTTAGGAATTTTCGATACGGTTGCTTCATTTGGTTTGCCTGCTACAAATTTAAGCAATAGCTTACCTTTTTTAGAACGTGATTTGGTGGTAGATGAGCGGGTTCAAAACTGTTCACATTATATCGCTGGTAATGAACTGCGCTTTGCTTTCCCAGTAGATGTTATTCATAAAGACAATAAGTTAGCAAACCCTAACTGGAAAGAGGTGGTATATCCGGGGGTACATTCTGACGTGGGTGGGGGGTATGAACCAGATAGTCAGGGAGTAAATGACAATTTTGCCCGAATTCCGTTAAAACATATGCTTGATGACGCTGTACAAGCAGGTGTCAGAATGTATAGTTATGAAGAACTGCAACAGAACTTTAAGGATTTATTCAAAGAACAGTTTGAAATTCAACCAGACTCTCAAAAATATTATGATGCTGTAAAAGCAGCTACGCCGAGTCAAGGAAGTGTTCAAGAGCAGATTAAAGGGTGTATGAAACTTTATTACAGTGCATATGGTACCATTGCCCGTGCTGGAAAAGAACTTTCTGTGAGTGAGCGTGTACGTCAGGAAAATAAATTTCGTGAATACATACCAGTTGGCCCATCCGATATGGCAACTGAAATGCAAAGGTTGAAGAAACTAAAAGAAGCAACTGCTTCTAAGAAAGATGGTTTTAATATTTTTAGAGTTTTTTCACCTGTCTCAACTGCATATGAATATATGATTAGTATCGAAGATTGGCAATTTGAGAGTTGGAATACAAATGTCAGTGATGATATTAAAAAATTCTATTTAAATTATGTTCATGACTCTAAGTATGGTTTTTTAAGTAACGTAGAACCATTTAGTTATTTCCGTCAAAGAAGGGTCTATGAGTCACGTCGTAGTGCCAGTGGAGAAGAGCGGGATAAAAAAGCTGCCGAACAGAAAGTAACTTGTAGTGCCCCTAAACAAGAGATACCGCAAACGCAGTTTATTGATGCTTATGAACAAGCTCAACTAACAGAGAACTTTTTAAATGCATCTTAGTGATGCATTTAAAATCCCTTATCTTTAAAAATAAAAAGTCCAATTGCATTGTATCTTGTATAAATACACTCTGTCTTAAAATGAACAGCTAGGTTTTTACTTTAAGATCTGTTGTTATTAATGAATGGAATTTATATTAAATTTCTGACAAAAATTTTCTAATTAAAAACCAATATTTGATAGGAAAGGTAATGCCAGAGACCTCAATTCAACAAGAAACACAAAGCACATGGGCGCTATGTCGAGATCCTGTTTTACTGACTATGGTCGGTGGGGCAATTGATACCATTGGCTTTATTGCGTTATTTGGTTTTTTTACCGCGCACGTAACGGGTAACTTGGTACTGGCAGGAGCGGCTTTAGTGAAGGGCGGTACAGGTGTCTGGATTAAACTTGCGGCTATTCCATTGTTTATTTTGACGGTGGTGATTACCAAACTTTTAATTGACCGAAGTCAGGCTAAACACAAAACGCTGTCTTATTTATTTTTATTTGAGGCTATTTTTCTCTTTGCCTTTATGGTTGCTGGGCTTTATTTCGAGCCATTTAAAAATGCCGATGCGATTACGGTTGCAATCACAGGTGGTCTCGGTTTAATTGCCTTAGCTATTCGTAATACTTCAAGTAAAACACTCATTAAAAATATTAGCCCAAGTACCATGATGACAGGCAACACCACCCAGCTTGGGATTGATATTGCCAACTTGCTTAAAAATAATAATGAGGCCAATCGGGCAAGTCTGTTTAAAAGTGCCAGTATTGTCATTGGCTTTGTGATTGGTGCTTTAATGGGGGCGGTACTGTATGTCTATTTTGACTTTTGGAGTGTAGCGCCGTTTATTTTACCCATCCTTTATTTTTCTTATTTGGCTTCACAGCAGAAGTTTAAACAAGCTTAAACATTGCGATTGAAATAGCCTGAATTTAAATAAATTCGGGGTTTTATTTTTTCAATAAAGCAAAATCGAAGTTGAGCTGAAATTGTTCGTTCACAGCTTTACGGGCATAATGATGAGTGGGGAAATACATTCGCGAAAGGAATGCACAATGACAAAATCCAGCCATTATCTAGTGCTTACTATAATGGGACTGCTGAGCGGTTGTCAGGTTATTCATTTAAAAGAAAGTAACTTAAGCAGTGCTTTAAAAAGTAAAAATGAAAGTATTTTGACTGATAATACTTTAAGTCATCAAACCCAAAACCTGCTGTATTTGGTCAAAGAAAATGAAAAGTCTTGTCTGCAAAATTTTAATGTTTGTTTAAATAAAATTCAGGGATTGTCAGAAAATAGCAGCCGAGAAGAACGCTATGCTGCGCTCAGTGAAATTTACTTGGCAAAAGCTTTAGATGTTGGGCGTAGTAGCCAGTGTAATGTCACTCTTAAAAGTAACAGTTGTGTCGAGCAAGAGCTGGCGTTGTTTGATAAAAGCTTGCGCTATAGCTATGTCTATTTGTTTGATTCTGAAGAGTCGCCTTTTGATCGGGTATTTGACCATCGACAAAATCAGGTACGTATTTTTTATAACGTCGCCTTGTCGAAGCTCATGACCACGTATTTTAATCATTTAAATACGCTTCATTTTCCACCTTTACTAAAAGCAGATGGGCATGAGTACCATGTCAATTTTGACCATGCAGTAGATGTACAAAACATTGAGATCGATACCTTTCGCTCTAGCTATAACATGAACTTTTCAGGGTTTAATACCGTCAACCGTAAGGATGGGTTAGGCGCTGAATTTATTGTGGGGCGTAAGGAGCATGATGTAAATCATGGTTTTATTTTAGACCCCGACGCTTTTTATGCTCACCAGAGTAATCCCAATATTCATTTACCACGCTTCTTTCCGGTCACGGCCATTGCCTACCCAAAACAAAAGGCCACAGCCGATCAAGTCATTGATGGGGCAGAGTTAGAAATTGCCATGTTTGACCCATACCGACAGGACCGTGTAAAAGTTGAAGGCGTGGACTATCCGCTCACTGCCAACTATTCGGCACCTTATGGGCTTTGGCTATCAAAATATAATTTAGGTGCAGCAGGTTATTGGTCTTTAATTAATAAAGAAGCCAATTTAATCATGCCGCATTTATATATGCTGGAACCTTTTAATCCCAATAAAAAAATTATTGTATTTATTCATGGCTTGGCAAGTAGCCCAGAGGCGTGGGGAAGCCTAACCAATGACATTATGGGCGATGCCGAATTAAGAAAAAACTATCAAGTTTGGCAGGTGTTTTATTCAACCAATATGCCGATTTTTGAAAGTCGTTTTCAGATTTACTCTTTGCTGAATCAAGCTTTTCAAAACGTCGCCAAAGACAGTTACGCTGCGCACGATGCAGTGTTGGTTGGGCATAGTATGGGCGGAGTGATTAGCCGCCTATTGGTAAGCGATGCTGATGTTGCAGTGCAAGCCATGCAAAAAATGAATGAAGCACAGCTAAAGCGTTTAAAAGAAAATCCGGTTATTCGAGAACGTTTTCAGTTCAAAACTTTGCCCTATTTTAAGCGGGTTGTTTTTGTTTCGGCGCCGCATCATGGTACTGACTACGCTGACCGATGGTTTACCCAAATTGCTCGCCGTATTATTCGTTTACCCGCCGACTTTTTTATTGCGGTCGAAATGAGAGATGAGAAAAATACAAAACTCAGAAAAGGTTTAATTGAAAACGGAGCAAGTAATTTAAGTCGTTCTTCTAACTTTATGCAGTTGACCCAAGCCATTCAGCCATCGTCTAACGTGGTCTATCACTCAATTATGGGCAATATAAATGGCACCACAGATAAGTCAAAAATGAGTGATGGAATTGTGCCGTATCAAAGTTCGCATTTGGGTGGGGAGCAGTCGGAGCTGATTATTAAAGGTGGGCATTCGATTCAAACTAGCCCAGAGGCAATTTTAGAATTACGTCGTATTTTAAGGTTGCATTTAAAGCAGTCGCAGCCTTCAAAATAGAAATTTTGTTTTTAGAAAACCACTGCTGAAATGGCTCAACAGTGGTTGAAATAATTAATTAAGCTGGTTTTGTTTGAGCGATTTTTTATGCTCAAAGTAGCTAATTGAAAAAATAACCAAGCCAACCAAATACAACACACCAGACAACAGAAGTAAGTCTAAACCTGCTGCATAAAGCAACCAAAGTGCATAGATTGAAGCGACACTTGCAATGGCAATATGTGGCGTGCGTTTATGGCGAATCGATTCTTTAAGATAAAACGCCGATACCAGAAAATAAGGCAGCAAAATCATTACCGATGAAATCAGTAAAAGCTGAGTGTAGTTTTTATTGAAAAAATACACGGCAATGAGGGAGCCTTGCACCACAATAGTGGTCAGCCATAGTGATGAAATCGGTACATTGTTCTGATTATTTTTTAAAAATAATTTAGGGAATGCGCCATTTTTTGCAGCTAAAAATGGAATTTCAGTGGCAAATAACGTCCAGCTTAAATAAGACGAAGAAACTAAAATAATAAAGCCGATAGTAATAATGATGGTACCTGGTAGACCGATGAGTTGCTGCAAAATGGTCGCCATAGATGGGTTATGCATGCCTGCAAGCGCTTCACGGCTCACCACACCATAAGCCAATACTGTGACCATGACGTAAAAACTTAATGCCAGCAACACACCTAAAATGGTCGCTTTGCCAATGTCATGACGGTTTTTGGCACGTGATGATAAAACTACTGCACCTTCAATACCGGTAAATACCCAAAGGGTAATGAGCATCAGGTCTTTTACTTGCTGCCAAAGGGGAACTTTTAAAGAAAAGTCATTTAAGTTGAGTTTGAATAAATCAAACTTAAAGGCAATAAAGGTAAAGAAGATGAAAACGACCATTGGAATAATTTTGGCAATGGTCGCCAGTAAATTCACAATGGCTGCTTCCTTAATACCTCGGCTTACTAACCAATGTACCAGCCATACAAAAATGCTTGAGCCAATCAGAGAGTAGAGTGTATTACCTTCACCAAAAATAACGTGGTCTTTGCTGTCGGTAAACATGCCAACACCTGAAAAGGCAATCACTACATAACCGACAATACCAATGGTAGTACATAACCAATAGCCCCACGCCGAGCAAAACCCGATGAGGTCTCCAAAGCCTTCGCGTGCATAGTTATAAATACCACCGTCTAGGTCTGGTCGTTGACGGGTTAAATGCAACAATGAGAGAGCCAAGAAAATAATGCCGACTCCGGTAATGAGCCATGCAATAAGAAGGGCAGAGCCGTTGGCAACTTGAGCCATATTTTGGGGAAGGCTAAATACGCCTGACCCCACCATAGAACTAAATACCAGCGCTGTAAGAGACAGTAATCCGATTTTGGCAGCAGACATGGTATTTATTCTTTAAAAAATTGAGAAAGTTCAGCAATGTGTTCTGGTCCAATACCACAGCAACCACCCACTAAACTTGCACCTGCTTGCTGCCATTGTTTGGCAAAAGCAAGATAAGCTGGAGCGTCTAAGTCTTTGCGAATTTCATCCAGACCATCGTTAGCAGTAGCGCTTTCATCTTGCGGTGGGAAAGCGTTGGCATAAGCACCAATTTGTACAGACACTGGAATGAGCGCTTTAATTTCATTAATCGCTTGCAAGATCACTTCAGGTTGGCAGCAGTTAAACAACACCGCTTTAGCATTTGACTGCTTAATAAAGTCAGCCACTTGCTGCATATTTTCGCCTGAACGAAGGAGTGCTTGTTCTTGTTTAATTTCATCTTGCAGCGTAAATGACACCCAATAGTCCTTACCATCTTGTGGTAACAAGGCATGCACTGTTTCAACTTCTTTTAAGCAAGACTGGGTTTCAGCGAGCCAGAAATCTACTTCTGGTGCCAATGTTTTAATGATAGGCTCAGCTAGGTTTTTAGCCTGTTCTGGTTGGAACAAGTCTGCACGGTAAGAACCAAATAACGGTGGTAAGCAGCCTGCAATTTTGACATTTTTGCCGCTTTCTTTAACTGCATTTTTCGCTTGTTCGATGGCAACTTTAATTAAACGTACGCCGTCAGTTTCAAAGCGTTCCTGACCAATGTGAAATGGTACAACCGCGTAGTTGTTAGTCGTGATGACTTCTGCACCAGCATTGATAAAGTCAAGGTGGACTTCTTTTACTGTTTCAGGTGCTTCAATAAGTGCTAAAGCAGACCATTCTGGTTGACGAAATGGAGCGCCACGGCGGGCCAATTCACGGCCTAAACCGCCATCTAAAATTTTCATAAAATATAACGTAAAGGGAGAAAAATAATTCAGCTAATCTAGCGTGTAGATGAATGCTATTCAATCGCTAATATGCTCGTTATATTTCTAAATAAATTAGATTGTTATGAATATTTTTTCTTAAAAGGAATTCTGCAAATGCTGTTCAGTTTTACTGATGAACTTCATGTGAAAAAGAACACGTATTTATTTGAAAATATAGAATAAAAAATGATCTTACAAAGCACCATATTGTTGCCAACTTTCACCGGTATGCTGTGTTTTATAATACGCTTTAAGTTGTTCGAGCTGCGTAAAATGTATGCCTGACCACACCAATAAACTAATGAATATGAGTACTTTAGATAAACTGCGAACTTTACTTAGGCGAGTAAAAGCCAACACAACAAAAAATAAGGCTGGTAAAAATATAAAGAACTGAATAGGGGAGAAAAATAGATGAGCGGTGCTGAAATATAACGCGAGTGTGCTCATGAGCATATTTAAAACTGAACAGATTTTCTGGTACTTGCCGAGCTTAAACGTATAAGCAGTGATAATAAATAATACGGCTGAGCTGACGTAAATAGCTGTACCACCAATCATCCACATATAAAATCCGCTTAACAAAAGATAAGCCAGTAGCAAAACAAGTACGAGCTTAAAACAAAACGTTAAGAGGCGAGGTGATGATTTTAAAAGCGTCATGGCAAGTTTAAATATCTCAACTGAGGTCTAAAAAAACAAAAGGACGAATCGAAATTCATCCTTTTCATATTTTACTTATACATCATCAAACTTAGTTTGCTTTTGCAACAGGGGCAGCAGCAGTTTCATCGTTTGCCGCTTTGAACGGAGATGTATAGTTTAAGCCAAGCGTAGAACTTGTGTACTGACGAACTTTGTCGAGTAGCACAGGGTCTTTGCTTAAGTCTTGCTTATAAGAAACCACAATTTCATGAAGCTTCTGGTTCCACTTACCTTCAGTTTGCTCTGGGAAAGCTTTTTCAAGCAAGTTAAGCATGATGTATGGAGAAGTCGAAGCACCCGGAGACGCACCTAACAATGCAGTTACAGCACCATCTTTAGAGGCAAAGATTTCTGTACCGAATTGAAGTGTTGCAGGTTTACCTGGTTCTTTCTTGATGATCTGAACACGTTGACCACCTTGGCTTAAGCGCCAGTCTTCAGCTTTCGCATCTGGGTAGTACTTACGAAGTTCGTTTAGGCGGTCCTTGTCCGACATCATCACTTGGCTTACCAAGTACTTAACAAGATCAAGGTTTTCTAAACCAACAGTCGTCATTGGTAAGACGTTGTTTTTGTTTGTTGATGCAAGCAAGTCAAGCTGAGAACCATTTTTCAGGAACTTGTTTGAATACGTTGCAAATGGACCAAACAATACATATTTTTTACCGTCGATATAACGTGTATCAATATGTGGTACAGACATTGGAGGCGCACCAAGTTCAGCACGGCCATATACTTTCGCAGTGTGCTGAGCAGTAATTGCAGGGTTGTCAGTAATTAAGAACTCACCACCTACAGGGAAGCCAGCATATTGTTTTGCTTCTGGTAAACCAGTAAGTTGCAATAATTTAACTGCTGCACCGCCTGCACCGATAAACACAAAACGTGTTTTAACGTGGTCTGTTTTACCAGTTTTCAAATCTTTGAAAGACACCGTCCAAGTTTTGTCATCATTTTGGCTGATGCCAGTCACTTCAGTTGAAGTCTGTAATTTGAAGTTCGGATTTTGGCTTAAGTGTTTCACTAACTGATTCGTGATTGAACCGTAGTTTACGTCTGAACCAACTTCCATACGAGTCGCTGCAACTTTTTGAGTTGGATCACGATCGTTCATCACTAAAGGTGCCCATTGTTTAATTACAGCTGGGTCTTCAGTAAATTTCATGCCTTTGAACAACGGGCTTTGAATCATGGCAGCATAACGTTTTTCTAAGAACTGAACGTTATCGCCCCAAACAAAAGCAATGTGTGGAACTGGGTTAATGAATGTTTTCGGTTCAGCTAAAACACCTTGTTTTACCTGATATGACCAGAACTGTTTTGCTACTTCAAACTGAGAAGCAACTTTTTCAGCTTTGGCAATTTCCATCTTACCGTTTTTCTCTTCGGTATAGTTCATTTCCATAAAGCCAGAGTGGCCTGTTCCGGCATTGTTAAAGCCGTTTGAACTTTCTTGAGCAACTTGGTCAAGACGTTCATACATACGAATTTGCCAATTCGGTTCAAGCTCAGTGAAATAAGTACCGAGAGTGGCACTCATGATGCCGCCGCCAACAAGAACGGCATCAACAACTGGCTCATCTTTTGCAGTTTGTACCTGTTTTGACGCAATCGGTCTAAACAAGAAAACAATACCTGCAATTAAAATAAGAATGATTAATACCAGAAGGTATTTCAAAAACTTTTTCATGCAAGGGGAACCTTAAAATAAGTTATTTGAGTCACTTAAGGTGTGAGGAAACCTAGACAGCGTATCCAGACAAAACGGATATAAATGCGAAAATAAAATTCTCCAAAACAGAGAACTTTGAAAAAAGAAAAATTACTTGGGATTATCGCAAACACTCTATATTTTAGACTAATTTTGCATTGACAAGACAATTTTTATAATAAATGGGTTCTATTAAAATCATAAATATGATTTATATTTGATCAAATTAGGCTTTTATAAGATTGTTTTTAGATTTTATTTTAATTTAAATAATTGAAATTTAATAAATAAAATAATATTGATTAAACTTGAATCACTTAATAGTAATATGCCTATAAAAATAAATTAATTTTTATTTTCATACCCGATTTATGTAAATGTTCACCTTATAGTCGCTTATTTTTTGTCATACATAGTTCTTATTAATGCTTCTGCGTTACGTATTAAATTTAGGGCATATTCCTATATAAGAAATATGCCCTAAATGGTTTTATGAAGCTACATAGAAAGGTGCAGTTGAACGTGGTAATGCTTCACGTCCACGAATTTGGTCTGCAATTTTCTCAGCTATCATAATGGTAGTTGCATTTAAGTTACCGGTAATAATGAGCGGCATGATTGAGGCATCAACCACACGCAAACCATTCATACCGTGTACACGGCCTTGACCATCTACAACAGCCATTTCGTCTTCGCCCATCTTACAGCTACAAGACGGGTGGTAAGCTGTTTCTGCATGGTTACGAACAAAGTCATCAAGCTCTGCATCTGTCTGCAAATGTTTGCCCGGACTAATTTCATCACCACGATATGGATCAAGCGCAGGTTGCTGCATGATTTCACGCGTAATACGGATTGCATCACGGAACTCACGCCAGTCTTGTTCAGTCGACATGTAGTTAAACAAGATACTTGGGTGCGCAAATGGGTCTTTCGATTTAAGTTTGATACGACCGCGTGAAGGCGAACGCATTGAACCCACGTGTGCTTGGAAGCCATGTTCTTTTACAGCATTACTACCGTTGTAGTTAATAGCTACGGGTAAGAAATGGTATTGAATGTTTGGCCACTTAAACTCATCCGAACTACGGATAAATCCACCCGCTTCAAACTGGTTGCTTGCACCAATACCTGTACCATTGAATAACCACTCGGCACCAATGGCAGGTTGGTTATACCATTTTAAAGCCGGATATAAAGAAACGGGTTGCTTACATTTATACTGTAAGTACATTTCCAAGTGATCTTGCAAGTTTTCACCCACACCCGGCAAATCATGAACCACATCAATGTCCATTGATTTTAAGAAGGTACTTTGACCTACACCTGAGCGCTGTAAAATTTGCGGTGATGCAATTGCGCCTGCACAAAGTAATACTTCGCGTTTAACCAATGCGCGTTGCAGGTTGTTTTGGTCAGCACCAATAATGTATTCAACACCAATCGCTTGCTTTTGATTAAACAAGATTTTGTTGGTCGTTGCATGAGTCAAAATAGTCAGGTTTGGACGGCCTTTCGCCATATCCAAATAACCACGTGCGGTACTTGAACGACGGCCTTTAGGCGTAACCGTACGGTCCATTGGACCAAAACCTTCTTGTTGGTAACCGTTTAAGTCGTCAGTACGTGGGTAACCTGCCTGTACACCTGCTTCAACCATGGCATGGAACAGCACGTTGTTGCCATTTTTTGGTGTAGCCACTGATACAGGACCGCTATCACCATGATAGTCATTGCCACCAATGTCACGAGTTTCGGCTTTTTTGTAGTAAGGCAAACAATCGGCATAAGTCCAGTTTTCAAGGCCTTTATGGGTTGCCCATTGTTCTAAATCCATGGCGTTACCGCGGATATAGCACATACCATTAATTAAAGATGAACCACCTAAGCCTTTACCACGACCACACTCCATACGACGGTTGTTCATGTGTGGCTCTGGGTCAGTTAAATAAGCCCAGTTATAGCGACGACCTTGAAGAGGGTAGGCCAAAGCTGCCGGCATTTGTGTACGGAAATCCAAGCGATAATCTGGTCCACCTGCTTCTAACAGTAAAACGGTGGTATCTTTGTCTTCAGTAAGACGCGCAGCGAGTACATTTCCGGCAGATCCTGCGCCAATAATAATGTAATCATATTCTTTAATATTCATAACTATCCTTTTTTTACTAACAGTTTGCCTGAGCAATCTATAAAGACTGCTCGGCATATGTGATTTAGGTTGAAGGTTTTAGTGCGATTGAGGCATTAAAAAATGCTTTGATAATCGCCAAGTTCAACTTGAATAGATTTGATACGGGTATAGTGCCCAAGCGTGGTTAAGCCATTTTCGCGGCCCACACCAGATTGCTTGTAGCCACCGACTGGCATCTCGGCAGGTGATTCACCCCAAGTGTTAATCCAGCAAATACCAGCTTCAATTTGGTGAATAATGCGATGAGCGCGGCTAATATCTTGAGTGACTACGCCAGCAGCTAGACCAAAGGTCGTGTCGTTGGCACGTTGAATCACTTCTTCTTCGGTTTCATAGCTTAAAATGCTCATAACTGGTCCAAAAATTTCTTCTTGAACAATCGCCATCTGGTCAGTGCAGTCGCTAAATACAGTCGGTAGTACATAAGCGCCTTTGGCAAGTTCGCCTTCGGTCGCACGACCACCACCGATTAACACTTTAGCGCCTTGTTGTTTGCCCGACTCAATGAAAGACAACACTTTTTCCATATGAGGGAAGCTAGTGAGCGGACCAAAGTTTGTGTCTTCAGCCATTGGGTCACCAATGCGAATGCGTTTTACACGTTCTACAACCGCTTTTTCAAAGTCGGCTAAACGTGATTTTGGAACAAATACACGGGTACCGTTGGTACATACTTGACCTGAGCTAAAGAAGTTCGCCATAACCGCAATATCTGCTGCACGGTTAATGTCAGCATCTTCACAAATAATGAGTGGTGACTTACCACCAAGCTCCATGGTCACTTCTTTAAGGGTAGAGCCAGCAGCGCTTGCCATGACTTTTTTGCCAGTTTCCACACCACCCGTGAATGAGATTTTTTCAATCACAGGATGTTCAGTCAGCCATTGACCAATTTCACGACCAGCACCCTGTACTACGTTAAATACGCCGTCTGGTAAGCCAGCTTCTGTATAGATTTCTGCAAGTTTTAATGCAGTAAGTGGCGTTGTTTCGCTTGGCTTGAAAATCATGGCATTGCCAGCAGCAAGGGCAGGGGCAGATTTCCATAAAGCGATTTGGATTGGATAGTTCCACGCACCAATACCTGCAACCACGCCTAAAGGTTCACGGCGTGTATAAAAGAAACTTGATTCGCGAAGTGGAACTTGTTCGCCCTGAATAGCTGTTGCAAGTCCTGCGTAGTATTCGAGTACATCTGCACCAGTCACAATATCGACGGTAGATGTTTCGCTATAGGCTTTACCGGTGTCGAGTGTTTCAAGACGGGCAAGCTCATCATTACGTTCACGGAGAATATCGACAGCGCGACGTAAAATACGTGAACGCTCCATAGCGGTCATGGCTGCCCAGATTTTTTGTCCTTGTTGAGCACTTTTTACAGCAGCTTCAATATCTTGTTCAGATGCCTGTTGAAGAGTCGCGATTGTTTCGCCGTTGGCAGGGTTAATACTATTAAATGTTTTACCACTGGTTGCTTCAACGTAGCGTCCATGGATATACAGTTGATAAACTTGTACATCACTCATTTTGTCTCTCCTGCAAAGGCTTGTTCGCAAATTGCAATTGCGTTTTTACATAATCGTAAGCAATGGAACGGGCCAGCTCGCTATCAAATTCATTGTGACGGCTTAAACTGCCACGTAGCCATAATCCATCAATCAATGCTGCCAGACCTCTTGCGGCAACACTGGCCTGTTGTTCATCCATTAACTTGAGAAAATAAAACTTCAAGTTGGAATACAGGCGTTGATCATTAATCTTTTGCAAACGGCTCAGGTCCGGTACATGCATACTTGCAGACCAAAAGTCTAACCAGACCCGCATTGCTTTTTCATTTACCTGACTAATGTCAAAGTTAGAGTCAATAATTGCCTTAATCTGGCTTTCCGGATGCGAATCTGCTTCTGCTCTGTATTGTTCGGTTTTCCGACGCAAAACATTGAGCATTTCTTGCATACAGGTATTTATTAACCCTTGTTTGTCGCCAAAATAATGGCTGACAATACCGGTCGACAACTCGGCTTTTTTTGCAATTTGTGCAATGGTGGTATTGGATAACCCCACTTCATAAATTACGTCGAGTGCAGCGTTCATAATCTCTTCACGGCGCACATGCTCTGGTTTTACTCTGCGTTTTGTCATGATTTTCCACATCAGCACTTTTAGGGGTGCTTTAAATTCAGCATGTTAACTTGCAGAGCATCATAGCACTTTTTTTATCATACTTGTTATTGATTGAACGTTCAATCAATAACAAGTATGATGTGTAAAAATCAATGAATTTTTGAATCTGACTTCGGGGAAGAAGAGGTAGAATCAGAAGTTCTTACGGATAGGATGATGCGCATAAGTCCAGTACTTATCACGTTATTTTGGAAAAAATACACCGATTGCAAGGAGCAATAAGATGGTGTTGAAAAGTGATGGATATTCTTCAGACCATATTCGGTTAAATCGTTTCGTATTTTGGAGTTCGGCAGTCAGTATCGGCATTTTTGGCCTATTATTTGTACTGTTTCCAGAAAAAAGTCAGTTTTGGCTGACCTATGTGCAAGAGCAGGTAAACCACTTTTTTGGGTGGTATTACATGTTAGTCATTGTGCTGTGTTTAGGCTTTGTGGCTTGGCTTGCCTTCTCAAAAGTGGGACAGATTCCTTTAGGAAAAGACCACGACAAACCTGAGTTTGGTTATTTGGCTTGGACCTCTATGTTGTTTTCAGCAGGTATTGGTATCGCGCTACTTTATTATGGTGTTGCGGAACCAGTTGACCATTTTCTAAGACCGCCAGAAGGTGAGGCCGGTACTATTCAGGCCGCCCGCAATGCCATGACCTATAGCTTTTTGCACTGGGGTATTCATGGCTGGGTGCTTTATGCCTTGCTGGGTGTGACATTAGGTTATTTTGCCTTTAGACAAGATTTACCACTCGCACTACGTTCGGCACTCTATCCAATTTTTGGAGAGCGAGTACATGGTCTAGTTGGCGATTTTGTTGATGGCTTTGGTATTTTAGCAACTGTCATTTCATTAGTGACCAACTTAGGTATTGGTGCTTTGGTGTTAGTTTCAGGTATTTGTTATTTAATTCCTGAAATACCGCATAGCTCTGCAACTTTAATCACTGCAGTTTTAATCATGATGTTTGTGGCGACAGTCACTACAGTGATCGGGATTGAAAAAGGCTTAGCATGGTTATCGCGTATTAATTTACGTTTGCTCTATGCTTTACTTTTATTTGTATTTTTAACCGGACCGACTAACCATTTGTTAAATGGTCTTGTACAAAATACGGGCGATTACCTTAATAATTTTATGGGTAAAAGTTTTGATATGTATTTATACAATCAAAAAGCCAGTGGCTGGTTGGGTTCATGGACTGTGTTTTATTGGGCATGGTGGATTGCTTGGGCACCTTTTGTAGGAATGTTTATTGCCCGAATTTCTAAAGGCCGAACCATTCGAGAAGTGGTTTTGGGTGTATGCCTCATTCCACTAGGTTTTACCTTGGCTTGGATCTCGATTTTTGGAAATACTGCAATTCATTTTATTCTTAACCAGAAACAGAAAGTTTTAGGTGATATGGTTTTAAGTGACCCTGCGTTGTCATTATTCAAATTACTCGAATATCTCCCGTTTAATCCGTATATTGCCGGGATTGTTGTTGTAATTTGTTTCGTTTTATTTTTGACACCGGTTGGGTCTGGTACACTAATGATCGCCAATTTGTCCTCGAAAGGGGGCACCAGTGATAGTGATTCACCGATCTGGTTACGCATCTTTTGGTCCGTGGTCATTACCATTGTAAGTATCGGCTTATTATTAGCAGGTAGTTTTAACTCCATGCAAAGTGCAGTGGTGTTATGTGGTTTACCATTTTCTGTGATTATTTTGCTTTATATGTTTGGCCTAGCCAAAGCCCTAAAGCAAGATGATTTTGACCCGAATGTTGCGAAAAAGCAGTTAGCTATTTCAAAAGACATTTCTATTCCATCGAATTGTGACCAGAACAAAGTGACCGAAGTTTTATAACCTTGGTTCATCACATTTATTTATATTTTTTGCGTTCAAAGCAGTCTTTTCATTATTGTTAAATAGTGAAAAGACTAAATTGAATATTTTATTTTTCTTCTATTCCTTGAGGATTGTATGGCAACAGATAATCCAAGAGCAGTTGATGATTTAACATTATCTAAATCTAAAAAAGACCCGCTTAACCGTGTGGTTTTTTATATTTCAGCTCTAATCATTTTAATCTTTTCTCTCGTTACTTTTTTATTTAACGATTTCGCAAATCGAACCATTAACACCGTTCTTGCGTGGGTAACGTCAACCTTTGGCTGGTATTATTTACTGGCTGCTACGCTGTATATGGTGTTTGTAATTTTCATTGCCTGCTCACGATATGGTGAAATTAAACTTGGTCCTAAACACTCAAAGCCTGAGTTTAGTTTACTGAGTTGGTCTGCCATGCTGTTTTCGGCAGGTATTGGTATCGATTTAATGTTCTTCTCGGTGGCCGAGCCATTATCTCATTATATGCAGCCACCTGTTGGTGTAGGCCAGACCTATGAAGCGGCACGCCAAAGTATGGTGTGGACGCTGTTTCACTATGGTTTGACCGGATGGGGTATGTATGCCTTGATTGGTATGGCACTTGGTTATTTCAGTTATCGCTATAACTTACCGCTTACCATTCGTTCTGCACTTTACCCAATTTTTGGGAACAGAATTAATGGGGCAATTGGCCATAGTGTAGATACTGCCGCCGTCATTGGGACAATTTTTGGTATTGCGACCACCTGCGGGATTGGCGTGGTACAGCTGAACTATGGTTTACATGTTTTATTAGGACTGCCAGAGAATATCTGGATGCAGTTTGCACTCATTGCTATTGCAGTCGGTATTAGTATTATTTCAGTGACATCTGGGGTAAATAAAGGCCTTCGGATTTTGTCTGAAATCAATATTTATGTATCGATTGGTCTTTTACTGTTTATTTTGTTCTTGGGCAATACCGAGTTTTTACTCAATGCGCTGGTACAAAATATTGGTGATTATTTAACTCGCTTCCCAACCTTAGCCTTACAAAGTTTTGCTTTTGAGCAACCTAAAGATTGGATGAGCAGTTGGACTTTGTTCTTCTGGGCATGGTGGATTGCTTGGTCGCCATTTGTAGGGTTGTTTTTGGCTCGTATTTCTAGAGGCCGTACTATTCGCGAGTTCGTGTGCGGGACTTTAATTATTCCTCTGCTATTTACCTTAACGTGGTTATCCATTTTTGGTAATAGCGCATTGCACAGCGTGATTTTTGAAGGCAACCAGACTTTAGCTGCAACGGTATTATCTAATCCGGCACATGGTTTTTATGACCTGTTAGCGCAGTATCCGGGCTTTACTTTCATTGCTTCAGTCGCAACAGTAACAGGCCTTTTATTCTATGTGACTTCTGCCGATTCGGGGGCATTGGTTTTAGGTAACTTCACGACCAAGCTTACCCATATTGATAATGATGCGCCGCGTTGGTTAAGCGTGTTTTGGGCAATTGCCATTGGCTTATTAACGCTCGCTATGCTGATGACCAACGGGATTACCGCTTTGCAAAATGCAACCATCATTATGGGACTGCCGTTTAGTTTCGTGATGTTCCTTGTGATGGCGGGGCTTTATAAATCGCTCAGACTTGAAGACTACAGGCATGCAAGCCGAAGTATGAACGCAGCACCTGTGGTGGGTAACGTCGACATTCTCAATTGGAAACAGCGTTTGAGTCGGGTTATGCATCATCCGGGAACCTCTGAAACCAGACGAATGCTCGATACCGTTTGCAAACCTGCTGTTCAGGCCGTAGCTGACGAACTCATTAAGCAAGGTATGAACGTAGATGTGCAGCAAACCCCACTTGAAGATGAAGAGGCACTATATCACCTCGATATCACCATTCATTTGGAAGAAGAGCAAAACTTCGTGTATCAGATTTGGCCAGTCCGTTATAGCGCGCCTAACTTTAGTCAACGTGTAAAACGAGGCAAACAGTTCTATTACCGTCTCGAAACTTATCTTTATGAAGGTTCTCAAGACAACGACCTTGTTGGTTACAGTAAAGAGCAGGTCATTAATGATATTTTAGATAAATATGAACGACATATGACGTTCTTGCATATTAATCGTATTAGCCCTGGGAACCGTCCATTATTCCCAGATCCGCAAGCTTAAGGGGAATATGCATGGTCTCACCATATCTGCATTCTTTTGCTTTATTTTTCTCTTTGCTCAATCCTTTTTTAATGAGCATTTATATGATTGGCCTGATCCGCCATTCAGAAACCAAGGTGTTTAACAAAGCCTTAATTCAGGGGAGCTTGATTGCTTATATCGTCTTTATGCTGTTTGCATGGGGCGGTGAAGCAATCTTTAGTAAATACCTGAATGTACGCTTTGAGGCTTTCCAGATTTTTGGTGGCCTTATCTTTTTGGTGATTGGCTATCGCTACGTGTTTCAGGGGGCCGACACCATTGGTGAAATGCGCGGTGCTCCTGAGCATTTAGCTGGAACCATCGCGATGCCTTTTATGATCGGGCCGGGTACCATTAGTGCGGCTGTGGTGACAGGTATTGAAATGTCGATTGGTGCTGCGGCACTTGTGATCGGATTTACCATGTTTTTAACATGCAGTATTTTGATTTTGATGAAATTTTCACATGATCATTTACGCTACAAACATGCAAAATACATCGATCGCTATTTTGATATAGTCGGGCGTTTATCTGCTTTATTAATCGGTACGATTGCTGTTGATATGATTATTAATGGTATTACCGGACTGATCCATAAAGTATAGTCAGGCTCATATAAAACGATGCTATGTCATTTAAAATGGAACAAAATGGCATAGCATCTTTTGATTACTTTTGGCTGCTTCTCAAATTTTTATTTAAGAAAAACTAAAAAATAATTAAAAATAATAGTTTAAAAAATATTCGTTCAAAAAAAGAATTAAGAATATTAAAAAATACGATGCTATGTTGTGGATTTAAGCATGTTTTTTTTGTGAATTATCAACCATAATGTTTTCTGAGCTTGTTTGAGACAGAGTTGAGTCATGCCTACATTAGATGAAATGACAACCGTAACTGATGATCAGTCAGAATTAACCATGTCAGTTTTAATGACACCGGACATGGCAAATTTTTCAGGTAATGTTCATGGTGGAACAATTCTAAAGCTGCTAGACCAAGTGGCCTATGCTTGTGCAAGTCGTTATTCAGGCAGCTACGTCGTAACGTTGTCTGTAGATAAAGTGAATTTTAAAGAACCGATTTATGTGGGCGAACTCGTTACATTTTTAGCGAGTGTCAACCATGTGGGTCGTACTTCAATGGAAGTGGGTATTCGTGTAGAAGCACAGAATATTCAAAAGCGTACCGTGCGCCACACCAATAGCTGTTATTTCACGATGGTTTCGGTTGATGAGAATGGTAAACCTCGTGAAGTGCCTCAATTAAAACTCGATACAGAGTGGAAACGCTGTCGATTTGAAGCGGCAGAACACCGCAAGGTATTACGCCTACAAGAAAATCATAATCCTTCTTGTAGCATGTATAAAAAAACTTCTTAAAAAGAAAAACGACTAAAATAAAAAAGATCGAACCGCAGCATGGTTCGATCTTTTTTTATTCACTGAAATTCAACTTCCTGTTTCGTTTCAGCAAAATTATCTCTGAGCTTGGAGGAGAGTACAGAGATAATTATTGAGCAGCAGGAGCAGCTTCAGAAGCAGAACCTACCGCTTCAGATGCAGCATTTGCAGTGTTTGCTTGTTCTTGAGTTGAAACTACAACTTTATCTTCTGCTGGAGCATGAACTTTATCATGTTTAGAAGCAGCAAAAGTTGAAGCAGCAGTTAAAGCTAGGGTAGTAGCGAGTAAAGTTTTAGCTAATTTCATTTTATGGCATCCTTAAATTCATTAAAAAATAAATCAAACCTAATCGTTCAACCTAACGGAGATAAAACATGTATGGCTAAATGACTAAGCTAGGACACATGCTAAGCCGAGCTTTGGATTACATCAATTAACTTAACAATCTATTACGCCTATCTTAACAATATGAAATATACGAGCCGTTTATGTGCGTCTACTGTAAAATTAAAGCGCTAGTTGAACGCTAAAAATGTGAAAGAATATTTCTTGTTGAGTAAAAAAAAGCCAAATTGTTTACGTAAACAAAACACTTTGGCATGAATTATGAATGCCTATAAATAGAATATTCCGTTTAATTCTTTTTTATCTAAAGTTAATTTAAATAATTGATGAGATTTATGTCACATAAAGGTTATTTTAGCCGGATAATTGAAAACTATAGCTTCAAAATGAAAAAACATTTTCATAGTAGTTAAACAGTGATATACCTTTTTTAGTTTTTAAACCTTGTTGATTTGAGCCACCTGTGAAAATTTTAGCCCAAAAAACTGTTCCTACCCATATTATTTCAGGGTTTTTAGGAGCAGGGAAAACGACGTTATTGCAGCATTTGTTAAGTCAGAAACCCAAAAATGAAGTGTGGGCGGTTTTAATGAATGAGTTTGGGCAAATTGGAGTAGATCAACAGCTTTTACCACAAGATCAGGGCTATGCAGTAAAGGAATTATTGGGCGGCTGTTTATGTTGTAGTAGTCAACTCCCAATGCATATTGCTTTGGCTCGCTTGTTAAGTGAACAAAAGCCAGACCGACTTTTTATTGAGCCTACTGGGCTTGGGCACCCTTCGCAATTATTTGATCAATTAACCGAACCGCATTGGCAAAACAGCTTGGCTATGCGTGCATTGATTACAGTTGTCGATGGTAGCCGTTTGCATGACACCAATTGGGTTAAACAAAACCTGTATGAAGATCAGTTAAAGGCTGCACAAATTGTGGTGGTCTCTCATGCTGACACCATGACTTTTGAAGATGAACAGGCACTGGTTGAGCTTAAAGAAGAATACCAACCTTATCAGCAGCAATGGCTAAAGACCGAGCATGGTCAACTTGAACTAGCACAAATTGATGTGCCTGCTCGTTTAACTGCACGCTCTATACAACCTTTACTGAAGCTTCAAAAACAAATGACCGAAGCTGAAGTTGCTAAAGAAATTCATCAATTGCCATATCACTATGTTGAGTCGGCACAAGGTTATATTGTGGCGGGTTGGAAATTACCTAAACGTTGGAAATTTGAATTTTATGCTCTGCTCGATGTGTTATGTGCACAGAAAGACTGGCTACGTATTAAAGGAATTTTTAATACAGATCAGGGATGGAAGACCTTTAACTTTAATCCTGAACAGTTTAACTATAAGTCTGGTGAAGAAGGGATTGATAATCGTATTGAAATGATTAGTCAACATGACCACGACTGGCTGGCCTTTGAAACTGAATTATTAGCGTGCAGAATTGCTGAATAGAGAATATTGAAAAGATAGTTCAATATTCTCCATAAGAAATTCAATTTTTTATATCAAGTACTTGTTTTGCTTGTGCATGGTCGATGTCTTTTTCCCAATGGGCAATGACTACGGTCGCAACACAGTTACCAATGAGGTTGGTACAGGCACGGATAATCCCGATAAACCAGTCTACAGACAGTAAAAGTACTAAACCAATTGCAGGTAAGCTTGGAATGACTGAAAGTGTTGCAGCAAGAATCACTAAGGCAGATCCTGGAATACCGTGTGCGCCTTTAGAGGTAATGAGCGAAACCAGCAAAATAGCCAACAAGTCATGCATAGAAAGATCGATATTGCAGGCCTGTGCAATAAAGATCACCCCTAGAGTTAAGTAAATTGAAAAGCCATCTAAATTAAAAGAATAACCGGTTGGGATGACCAGACCGACTGTTGAATCTTTAATGCCTAGGTTTTTAAGCTTTTTCATGACTTGAGGAAGTACCGAGTCAGAAGAGGCGGTCCCTAATACAATCGCGAGCTCATCTTTAAAATAGCCCACAAACTTGAAAATGTTCAGGCCGGTAAGCTTTAGAATTGAACCTAAAACAATCACAACAAATAAAATGCAGGTTGCATAAAAGAGTAAAACCAGATAACCGAGTTGCAGGAGTGAGTCTGATCCAAATTTTGCAGTGGTATAGGCAACTGAACCGAATACACCAATTGGAGCTAGGCGAATAATCAGTCCCATAATTTTAAAGAAAACTTCAGAAAAAGCTTCAAGTGCCTGACGTACCAGTTCTGCTAAATGTTTAGGAATTAAAAGGAGAGAAATACCAAACAAAATTGCGATGAGTAAAATCTGTAAAATATCGCCGTTGGCAAAAGCAGCCGTAAATGTTTTAGGAATAATATTAAGCAGAAAGTCCGAACCCGTATGCATGTCGTGAGCACGCTCGGTATAGGTGCTTAAATCTTTAGCATCTAAATGGCTAATATCAATATTCATGCCGACGCCCGGTTTAAAGACATAAGCAACAATAATTCCCAAAATTAAAGCAATACTGGTGACTACTTCAAAATAAAGAATGGTTTTTGCACCGACTTTGCCCATTTTTTTAATGTCGTTCGCACCATAGATTCCCAGTACTACTACACAAAATACAATTGGAGCAATCAACATTTTAATGAGAGAAATAAAACCATCACCAAGAGGTTTTAAAGCTAGGGAGAAATCATGAAAAGCAAGACCCACTGCAATACCAAGGAAGAGAGAGCAGAGGACTTGTAGAAATAAACTACGTTTAAGTTTTTGCCACATAAGTCATCAAATCAAAAGAGAGGAGTACAACCCTTTAAAGCAAAAAGCCCGCCAACTTTGTAAGTACTCGGCTGTTTTGGAATAAGATGCAAATGAAGCATGAAAGAAGTGTTGTATTACTGAGTTTTTTCTATAATTTTTTAATTAAAATCGAGTATTCTTAGCGCCAAATTTTTGGACATCTCAACTATGGCGCTTAAAGCAACAATTTATAAGGCAGACTTGAATATTGCCAATATGGATGACCATATTTATGGCGATTATCAATTGACTCTTGCCTTACATCCTTCAGAAACTTTAGAACGATTAATGGTTCGTGTTATGGCATTTGCACGCTTTGCCAGTGATAGTCTTGAATTCACCAAAGACCTTTTTGAAACCGATGAGCCGGCACTTTGGCAAAAAGACTTAACAGGGCAGTTAGAAACCTGGATTGAAGTTGGTTTACCATCTGAAGATAAAGTCAGAAAAGCCAGTGCTCGTTGTAAAACTGTGGCAATTGTTGCCTATGGTTCCCAAGTCGAAGACTGGTGGAAGAGAAACAGTAAAATTAAAACACTGGGTAATGTTCAGGTATGGCAAATCGCGCCTGAAAGTACAGCAGAGTTAGAACAACTTTGTGAACGTACGATGCAGCTACAGTTAAATGTTATGGATAACGAATGGACTTTGTTAAGTGACAAGGGCCAAGCAAATGTAGTGTGGACACAATTACAGTAAAACTGAAAAGCGCAACAAATTTTACAACTTCACTTGCTAGACTAAAGATTGAGTCTGAGCTGTGAAATTAAATGAAACGGAAATGTTATGATCACTGAATTAGAAATTATCGATTTAAAAGTAGGCGAAGGTAAAGAAGCAGTTAAAGGTGCCTTGATTACCACTCACTATACAGGGTGGTTAGAAGATGGTACTAAATTTGACTCTTCTATTGATCGCGGAAATTATTTCGAATGTGTCATTGGTACAGGCCGTGTGATTAAAGGTTGGGACCAAGGCATCATGGGAATGAAAGTTGGTGGTAAACGTAAACTTATTGTTCCTGCGCATTTGGCTTATGGCGAACGCAAAATGGGTAAAATTATTCCGGCAAACTCAAACTTGATTTTTGAAATTGAATTGTTTGATGTAAAAACTCGTGATGAATGAAATCAAAATTTTACCGTTTGATTTTTTTATATAAGCTTTAAATATGAATATATTCGTTATTTATATTTTAGCTTTTTGAATATTTAAGATTATTTTCAGTTTATTTCATTATAAAGGTGAACTGAAAAACTGTTCTTTTGGGGCAGTTTGAGCTTAAGAACTAAATAAATAAGAGTTTTAGTTCTTAAGTTTAAATTTCACATAAATAATCTATATTGCTATTGAGACGCTATTTCATGATTACCCGTTTTGCATCTCCTTTGTTGAATCTAACGCTTGGCTTAGCTTTAGCAGGCTTGTCAGGTATGGCACTAGCTAAGCCTCCTAAAATAGATGCTTCAGAACTTACTGTTATTGGCTATCATGAAATTACCGATACTAAAAATGCCTTAATTCCTCAATATGCAGTGACCACAAAACAATTTGGTGAGCATATCGATTGGCTGCAAAAAAATGGTTTCCATTTTATTACTGTAGATCAGTTGATTCGCGCTCATCAGGGCAAAGCTGCACTGCCGACCAAGCCAGTTTTATTAACTGTAGATGACGGTTATCAGTCTTTTTATCAAAATGCCTATCCAGTTATTAAGGCTAAAAAAATCCCGGTAGTGCTTGCTGTTGTCGGTTCATGGCTAGAGCCAAAAGCAAATCAAAAAGTAGATTTTTCTGGCGAAGAAATTTCACGTGATAAAATCTTAAGCTGGCCTGAACTTAAAGAAATGCAAGACAGCGGTTTTGTTGAAATTGCAAGCCACAGCTATCATTTACACCGTGGTATTACCGGTAACCCTCAAGGCAACTCTGAACCTGCAGCGACAACTCGTTTTTATGACGTAAAAACTAAAACGTATGAAAACGACAGCCAATATCAGACCCGAATTTATAATGATTTAAAAAAGAATAATCAGTTGCTTAAAGAACATGGTATACGTTCACCACGTATTATGGTGTGGCCATATGGTCGCTATAATATGCAAACTGTTCAAATTGCTAAAAAGCTTGGTATGCCAATTACTATCACACTTGATGATGGGGCCGATCATGCAAAACAGTCTCTACAAAATATGAGTCGTATTTTGGTCGAGGGTGGAATGAGCACAAATGATTTAGCTCAAGAAATTAAAAATCGTGAGTTAAATTTAACGGATAATAATCGTCCGCAAAAAATCATGCATGTGGATCTCGACTATATTTATGATCCAGACCCGCAACAACAAGAGCGTAATTTAGGTAATTTACTCGACCGTATTAATGCAATGGGTGTAAATACAGTTTATTTGCAGGCTTTCTCTGATGCAGATGCGAATGGTTCTGCCGATATGGTATACTTCCCAAATCGACATATTCCTATGCGTGCTGATTTATTCAACCGTGTTGCATGGCAAATTCAAACACGTACTCCTGTAAGCCGTATTTATGCGTGGATGCCATTATTGGCATGGGAACTACCAAAAACTGATCCAGTATCAAAAGACTTGGTTGTGACCCAACAGGATAAGACGAGTGGACACCTCAATATGGGATACATTCGTTTAAGTCCTTTTTCACCAGAAGCGCGTCAAACTATCCGTGAAATATATGAAGATTTAGCAAAATCATCGTCTTTTAATGGAATTTTATTCCATGACGATGTGACCTTGTCTGATTATGAAGATGCAAGTCCAGATGCTTTAAAAGCTTATGCAAAACAAGGCTTACCAACAGACTTGGCAAAAATTCGTGCGAATGACGAAGATTTGCAAAAGTGGACTGCATTTAAAACAAGATATTTAGATGATTTTGCAATGCAGCTTGTTGATGAGGTTCGTCAATATGAACCGTTCCTGTTAACAGCACGTAATTTATATGCGCAAGTGGCTTTAAAACCATATGCGGAAAACTGGTACTCTCAGTCACTTGAAGAGTCACTAAACCGTTATGATTTTACTGCTATTATGGCGATGCCTTATATGGAGCAAGTGAAAAATCCAGATCAATTCTATAAAGATATGGTTGATCGCGTGAAAAAATATCCAAATGGCATTAAGAAAACAGTTTTTGAGCTACAGGCAACAAACTGGCGTAATAACGAAAAGGTACCTTCAACTGAAATGGCTGCGACGATTCATTCTCTCTATGAACAAGGTGCAATGCATGTTGCATACTATCCAGATGACCCAATTAAAGATCATCCGGACGTGAACGTAATGCATAAAGCATTTGCTGAAAAGTCATCTCGTCTTGTGCCATAGACGAGGCTGAAACATGACAATCTTTGCTGCAATATGGTCGCACGCCCTAAAATTCGTTTTTTATTATCCATTGTTTATGTCATATCTATGGATGATTGGTGCGATCATTTTCTATTGGAAGGAACGTAAGGCTCCACCTTATGATCAACCCGCTCCATTAGAAAGCTATCCGAAAGTTGCTGTACTCATCCCTTGCTTTAACGAAGGTGATAATGCAGAGGAAACCATTAGCCATGCTTTAAAATTGGATTATCCAAATTTTGAAGTCATTGCGATTAATGATGGTAGTTCGGATAATACGGGTGAAGTGCTCGATCGTTTAGCTGAACAATACGAAAAACTTCGTGTTGTTCATCTTGCACAAAACCAAGGAAAAGCGATGGGGCTACAGGCGGGCAGCCTGATGACCGATGCCGAATTTTTAATTGGTATCGATGGCGATGCTTTGCTTGACCCACATGCAGCAAAATGGATGATTCGTCATTTTCTTCAGAACCCAACGGTTGCAGCTGTAACTGGAAACCCACGTATACGTACGCGTTCAACTTTGTTAGGCCGTATTCAAGTCGGTGAATTTTCTTCGATTGTGGGAATGATTAAACGTGCACAGCGTACATTTGGTCGTTTATTTACAGTGTCTGGTGTAATTACAGCTTTCCGTAAAAGTGCTGTTCATCAAGTCGATTATTGGTCACCAAATATGTTGACTGAAGACATCGACATTACTTGGAAGTTGCAGCGTGCAGGCTGGGACATTCGTTTTGAACCGAATGCCTTGGTTTGGATTTTGATGCCTGAAACTTTAAATGGTTTATGGAAACAGCGTTTACGTTGGGCAATGGGTGGAGCACAGGTTTTAATTAAAAACATTGATGTGTTCACCAAACCAAAATTGAATTTTTTATGGCCTCTCATGTTTGAGCTTTGCTTAACTTTAGTATGGTCATATTTAATGCTGGCAATGGCTTTATTGTGGTTGGTACATTTTATTTTACCAATCCCTGCTTTAGCCGTTGTGAGTTCCCCATTTTTACCGTATGGTAGCGGTATTTTATTGGGGGCAACCTGTCTAATTCAGTTTGCTTTAAGCAAATGGATGGATAGTCGCTATGAACCACATCTAGGAAAAAATTATTTCTGGATGATCTGGTATCCATTGGTCTTTTGGCTAATCACCATTTCGGCAACCATTGTGGCATTTCCAAAGGTCTTACGACGTGGAGATGAGAAACGAGCACGTTGGGTGAGCCCGGATCGGGGCATTCGTTAGATGAAATGCAAGAGTCATGAGATTTTAAAGATCGTGCTGTATTGATGTCTGGGGAAAACCGCAGCACTTCGTTAGGTAAAGAGAAATGAAGACAAATTCGTTGATTATTGATTTACGTCGTCAACTACCATGGCACAAACGCTATGTTTCTACAACAAGCACAGCCATGATGTGGGGCGGTTGGTTGTTGTTGTGGCGTCCGTTTGTATTTATCTGGGTATTGGCAGAGCTCCAAAAAACTCATTTAGTACATCGTTTGTTTAGTGCTTTTGGTGTAGGAATTGAACATGGCATTACTGCTCTGATTGCTTGTGCAATTGGCTTGCTGCTCTGGAGTCATGTGTTGCCTGAACGCCGTGTTGGAGGGAATGCACTTAACATGAAACAGACAGATGATTATGCACGTTACTTTGATTTGCCAGAACAAGAAATTGAACAGGGCCGTAGCCAAAAAATTACGGTCGTTCACCATGATGAATTTGGTAAAATCGTTAGAGTTGAATAAATCTAATAAATAAAAGAAAGCCCACATCATGTGGGCTTTCTTTTTTGCATATTCACTCTTAGTAAGTTATAAATTTAGACCCCGAAGCGTAGTGTTTGAATCGGTTTTATTTGCCTCTAAACACTGGAGGTCTTTTTTGTAGCATAGCAAAAACACCCTCTTGAACGTCTTCTGTAGTTAGTAAAGGTTGAAGATGGTTTTGCAATTGATTAAAGGCCGCCTCGTAGCCTTCATTAATTGCTTCACGTGCAGAGGCAAGAGTGGCTTTTACGGCAAGGGGCGCTGCTTGAGCAATATGTTCAGCGAGTTCTATGGCACGTTTAAGCTCCGTACCTTCTGGGCAAACTTCTGTAATTAGGTTCATATCCAAGGCTGCTTTGGCATCAAAAGAGTCACCTGTAAGCAAATAGCGCATGGCTTTGGCCCAACCCGCGGCTTGAGTGAAACGTGCAGTTGCTCCGCCAAAAGGTAAGATGCCACGTTGAACCTCCATTTGAGCAAACTGAGTATTTTCACTTGCAATCGCAATATCTGCATTGAGAAAGAGTTCTATACCAGCGGTATAGCAATAACCCTGTACTGCCACAATCAAAGGTTTACTCAGCTTTCGACCTATTGTGCCCCACGGGTTAATTTCATTTTCACTAAAATCAAAAACACCTGTAGCAAGCTTAGGTTGTAACTCAACTAAATCTAAGCCAGCTGTAAAATGGTCACCGTGAGCAAAAACAATCGCACAGCGCAGGACATCATTATTTTCATATTCGGTGAGCGCTAGTGATAAGTCTTTAATCATGTGACTATCAAAGGCATTACGTTTTGCTGCGCGATCTAAGCCAATTAAAAAAATATGTCCGCGAGTTTCACGGCTGACTTTTCCTTCTTGATTTGACATATTTTCAAGCTCTTTTATTTGTCTCTCATTATCTTTTAAACAATCATTTAAAAACGGCTTTGTTGCACAAAGCTATTCTTGAAGGCTTCTTCAGTAATATAATTTCCAGATGAAGAAGCCTACACCTAAAATCTATCGTACAACCAATTGGTCCTCGTATAACCAAGCTTTAATCAAGCGAGGAAATATTTCAATCTGGTTTGATCCTAAGACGCAATGGTATGCACAACCACAAGGCAAGCAAGGACGAAATCAAACTTATTCTGATACAGCGATTCAATGCTGTTTAATGATCAAATCTCTATTCCGTCTTTCTTTACGTATGGTTACTGGCTTTGTTCAAAGCCTGATTAAACTCTGTGGCTTGAATTGGACAGCACCAGATTACTCCACCCTTTGTAGACGACAAAAGCATATTGATATTGCGATAAGCTATCAGAAAAGTCATGATGGGTTACACCTACTTGTCGACTCTACGGGTTTAAAGTTTTTAGGTGAAGGCGAATGGAAGCGTAAAAAACATCAGCCTGAATACCGTCGGCAATGGCGTAAACTGCATATTGGTATAGATGCTGAAACACTGCAAATACGTGCCGTTCAGCTTACTACAAATAATGTCAGTGATTCACAAGTACTAGGTGATTTACTGGATCAAATTCCACTAGATGAGCGAATAGATTCTGTCTATACCGATGGCGCGTACGACACGAAGTGCTGCAGAAAAGTGATTTCAGATCGTCAAGCACATGCAGTAATTCCACCCAGAAAGAATGCCAAGCCCTGGAAAGATTCTAAAATAAGTTCAATAGAACGAAATGAGTTACTTCAAACGGTTAAACATTTAGGCAGAACCCTATGGAAAAAATGGTCGGGTTATCACCGTCGTAGTTTGGTGGAAACCAAGATGCATTGCATCAAATTATTAGGTGATAGGCTGACGGCAAGACATTTTCAAAGTCAGGTCAATGAAATTCATGCGCGTGTGGCAGTTCTGAATAGATTTACGGAATTAGGTAGACCTCGCACCCAAGTTGTGTCTTAAATTTGAATGGATTGGGGAGAACTCAGC